>NZ_JBGNYC010000010.1:0-108961 GCF_051844275.1 Cellulosimicrobium sp. CpK407 | reverse complement strand
CGCTCGCCCGGGGTGACGACGCACACCCAGCCGAGCGCACCGTAGACGGGGTGCGGCACGACGACGTCGGTCGCCTCCGCCTCCGCCGCGTCGCCGTCGCGCGGGTCGTCGCCGACGAGGTCGCGGAACCGGTCGCGGCCCACGTGCACGTTGACCCTCCACCGACCCTCCTCGTCGAGCCGCGACGCGGAGTCGTCGGGGTAGTCCTTGGTGACGACCGTGCCGTACGGCTGCCCGTGCGGGATCTCGCCGTCGGGGGCGTAGTAGAAGAAGTGGTCGCCCCACGCCAGCTCGGGGAACTCGCTTCCCGGGCCGGGCGAGAGCACGAGGACGCCGTCGAGGGACCGGACCGTTCCGAGGATCTGCTCCATACTCATGATTCGAGTGTGCTCTTGAAGTGCTCGTGGAGGGTTGGCGTGACGATCTCGGGGCGCGGCGCGGCACGGCGCGAAGAGGCGGACGGCGAGGCGTCGCGGCCGCTGCGGACGTCCGACGTCGCGCGCGCGGCCGGGTGCTCGGTCCAGCAGGTGCGCGACCTGGAGGCCCTCGGCGTCGTGCCGCCCGCGGGCCGGTCCGCGAACGGCTACCGCACGTTCGGCGACGAGCACGTCCTGGCCCTGCGCGCGTACCGCGGCCTCGCAGCCGCCGTCGGGCCGGTCGTCGCACGACGGGTGCTGCGCGACGCGCGGTCGCTCGGTCTCGACGAGGCGGTGGCCCTCGTCTCCGGGCTGCACGTGACGCTCGCGGGCGAGCGCGACGAGGCTCTCGCCGCACGGCGCGCTCTCCTCGTGATCCGGTCGGAGGACGACCCGGCCGGCTCGCCCGGCAGCACGACCGCAGGGGTGACCGAGCGCGACGGGTCGGTGCTCACGATCACGGAGCTCGCCGCGGCGCTGGGCGTCCGGGCGTCGACGCTGCGGTTCTGGGAGCACGAGGGGCTCCTCGCGCCGGAGCGCGTCGCGTCCCGCACGGGCGCGGTGTCGGCCCGTCGCTACCCACCCGCGACCGTGCGCGAGGCCCGGGTCGTCGCGGCGCTGCGGGCGGCCGGGTACCGGGTCCCGGAGGTCCGCCACGCGATCGACGCGCTGCGCGGGGCCACCGGTCCGGCCGACGTCGCCGACCCGCTCGCCGCGCTCGATGCGCGGCTCGACGCGATCGCGCGCCGCACCCTCGCGCTGCTGGAGGCCGGGCACGACGTCGTGCGCCTGCTGGCGCGCGTGCCGGGGCCGCCCGGGTGACGCTCGGGGCGGCGTTCGAGGGGGTGCTCGAAGGGGCCCGCGGTGGACGTCGGGGACCTGCGTCCCGTCACCTGCCCGACCCTCCGGCGTCGCCCGGAGTCCACCGGGCCGTCACGCGGCATTCCTAGCGTCGCCGGGGCAACCGTCCCGACGCTCGGAGGACCCGATGACGACCACCCGACGCCGCGCCGTGCGCGGTACCGCGGCCGCGCTGGCAGGAACCCTGCTCGCGAGCACGCTCGCCGTGGCAGCGACCACGACGACGACCGTCCCGTTCGCCACCCCGGCCGCGGCCGAGCCCGGCGACGTGCTGCTCGCCGAGTCGTTCGACGGCGACGCCCTCCCGGAGGGCTGGACGCCCGTGCTGGGCGACTGGCAGGTGCGGGACGGCAGGCTCGTCGGTGACGCGCCCGACGGGTCGTCGCCCGCGCGCATCGTGTTCGGGCGGTCGGCGGAGAACTACCGCCTCGACGCGACGCTGCGCTTCGAGAGCGTGGACAACGCGTCGCGCTGGGCGGGCGCGATCCTCGACGTCGCGCCCGACGGGACGGTCCCGTGGTGGCAGGCGGTCCTGCGCAGCACCACGACCGCGCACAACGGCGTCGAGATCGCGCAGCGGACGGCCGCGGACGCGTGGAACGTGCCGTACACGGCGTCCGCCCCGGCGGACGCGGCGACGGGTCGCGACGTGCACCTCTCCGTCGAGGTGCAGGGCGCGGCGGTCACCTACGCGCTCGACGGGAAGACCCTCCTGGAGGGCCGGATCGACCGTTCCCGCGACGGCGCGCTGGGCTTCGTGACCGCCGGGGCGACCGTGAGCGTCGACGACGTCACCGTCACGGAGATCGAGCCGGCGTCCTACGTCGGCGGCGACGGGGAGCTCCCCGTCACGGTCGCGCACCGCGGGTACTCGTCGGTCGCGCCGGAGAACACGCTCGCCGCCGTGGCGGCGGGCATGCGCAGCGGCGCCGAGTACGTCGAGATCGACGTGCACACCACGGCGGACGGGCTGCCCGTGGTGCTCCACGACCAGACCGTGGACCGCACGACCGAGGGCTCGGGCGACGTCGCCGTGCTGCCCGGCGAGCAGGTCACCGCGCTCGACGCCGGGTCGTGGTTCTCCCCGGCGTTCGCCGGTCAGCACCTGCCGACGTTCGCGCAGGTGCTCGACCTCCTGGAGACCGGGTCGTCGACCCTCCTGCTGGAGATCAAGGGCCCGGAGACGTCCGCCGAGGTCGAGCGGGTCGTGGACATGGTCGTCGAGGCCGGGCTCGAGGACCGCGTGGTCCTGCAGTCGTTCGACGTCGCCGCGCTGCGGTCCGCGCGCGAGCACGCGCCGCAGATCCCGCGCGGCCTGCTGCGCGGCGCGCTCGACGCCGACCCCGTCGCCGTGGCGCAGGACCTCGGGGCGGTCATGTACAACCCGTCGGCGAGCGCGCTGCTCGCGCGCCCGAGCGTCGTCGCGGACCTCAACGAGGCCGGCATCGCCGTGATGCCGTACACCGTGAACTCCGCGGCCGACTGGGCCCGGCTCACCGAGATCGGGGTCGACGGCGTCATCACCGACCGCGCGGGCGCGTTCATCGGCTGGAAGCAGGCGCGCGAGCAGGAGGCACCGGCCCCCGCCGCGCCGACGGTGGAGGTCGTGAGCCCGGCCGACGGCGCCGAGGTCGAGCGCGGCGGCACGCTCGTCGTCGCGGCGAGCGCCACGGACGCGGACGAGGTCGTCGTCGCGCTCGACGGCGAGCCGGTCGAGAACGGCGCGGCCGTCGCCGCCGCGGACCTCGCGCTCGGCGAGCACACCGTCTCCGCGACGGCCCGGGGAGCGGGCGGCGAGGCGACGGCGGAGCGGACCGTCGTCGTCACGGTCACGCCCGAGGGCCTGCGCACGCGCCTCGCGCTGCTCGACCTCCCGCCCGGCCAGCTCGTGGGCGCGCTCGGCGCGGTCGAGGCGGGGCGCTGGGAGTCGGTGCGGCGGGCCGTCGAGAAGTTCGTCGACGACGCGGCCGTGCGCGAGCGCCTGCTCGAGGAGATCGCGCACCTCGACGGCCGCTGACGCGCGGCACCCCGCCGGCAGCGGGTCCGTCCCCGGTCGACACGACGGCCGGGGACGGGCCCGCTCACGCGTCGGACAGGAAGCGGCGCCGGTCCGAGCGGGCCGAGCCCAGCCCGGCCCACCCGACGAGCGCGAGCACGCCGCCCGCGATCCAGACGGCGACGTCCCACCCGGGCGAGCCGTCCGACCCGACGACGGCGCCGTCGGTGGCGAGGATCGCCGCACCGAGCCCGAGCAGCCCGAGGCCGAGCACGACGAGGACCACGTCACGGGCGGTCTTCCCCGCGCTGCGACGGGGCGCGCGGGCCGCGAGCGCCCCCTTCTCCTGCGGGGTGAGGGGCGCCGTCGGGCCGAGGGGCTGCACGCGCTCGGACCCGTGGCGGAACCGGGCAGGGTCCTCGACGGCCTCGACGAGCGCCGACGGCAGTCCCAGGAGGTACGCGAGGTCGGCGACGGGGTCGCCGGGCCACGTCGACGCGGCGAGCAGCGCGCGCAGCCGTCCCGGGTCGCGCGGCTCGCCGAACACCTCGGCGAGCGCGTCGAACGCGCCCTCGGTCCCGGAGGTCGACAGGTCCGTCCACGTGTCGTTCCAGCTCCCGAAGACCCACGGGCGACCGCGCGTGGTGAGCGTCCACGACACCCCGGTCCCCGCGCGCTCCAGGCTCAGCATCGCCTCCCCGGCGCGCAGGCCGCGCTCGATCGTCGAGCGCGCGCGGAACTCCCCGCCGAGCGCCGCCGTGAAGGCCTCCCGCACGTCGTCGTCCGGCTCGCCCGGGACGGGCGCGGGCGGACGTTCGAGCGTCCAGACGGCGGTGCGCTCGTCGGTCGCGCGCACCCACGCCGACCCGGCGCGGCGCACCGCGGCACGCACGAACGCGGCGTCGGCGCGCACGAGCTGGACGACGGCGTCGGGCGCCGCCGAGTCGGTCGCGGGGAGGTCGGCGAGCGCGGTGAACACGTCGAGGAGGTCGTCGGGGTGCTCGAGCTCCCGCAGGCGGTCCGGCGCGGTCGCCGCGTCCCGCAGCCCGACGAGCGCGTCGACGGCCGCGAGCACGTCGCCCGGGTCGCCGTCGAGGCGCATCGCGTGGTCGGTGCGCGTCGCGGACGCGTCGACGGGCGCCCAGGTGACGACGACGGGCGGGGCGACGGGGTCCGTCCGGGCGGCGAGGACCGCGCTGACCCCGGGCGGGAGCGGGTCCGACCCGCCGTCGAGCTGCACGACCCACGGTGCGGCGACCAGCTCGTCGACCCGGGCCAGGGCCTCGGCGACCGACCCGGGCACGTCCGGGTCGCGGTCCACCGCCGAGCCGTCGTCGGTCTCGACCTCCGTGTCGACCTCGGCGAAGGTCCAGCCGCGCTCGTCCGTGGGGCCCACGCGTCCGTACTCGAGGCGCGCGGCGCGCAGACGGTCGACGACCTGGGCGTGCGGGGTGCGGGTGACGACGTTCACCGCGTCATGATGCCGCACGCGCGCGGCCGGGACGGCGCGGCGACCACGCCGCGCCTGGTCCGTGCGTCAGAAGCCCTCGGGCGGGGTGAACTGCGACAGCGTGAGGACCGCGCCCTGCGGGTCGCGCACCTCGGCCTCGCGCGTCCACTCCGTGTCGGCCGACGAGAGCACGACCGCGCCCGCGCGCTCGGCGGCCGCGGCGGCGGCGTCCCGGTCGGCGACGGCGAACGTCACCGTGTGCCGCGCGGGCCCGCCGTCCTCGACCACGCCCGCCACGACGTCCCGGAACCCGGGCGGTGCGCCCTCCTGGTTCGCGTCGATCTCCGGGTAGACGGTCCGGGCGAGGTGGTCGCCGTACCCCGGGACGCGGGCCATGCCCGCGCCGAGCCCCGCGTCCACCTCCCACCCGAGCAGGGGCCCGTAGAAGTGGAGCGCCCGCGCGACGTCGGGCGTGTGCAGCACGCTGAAGTTCCACGTGCCCGGCTCGTTGACCCGCTGCGCGCCGACGCGCGTCCCGGGCTCCCAGAGCCGGAACGTCGCGCCCTGGGGGTCGCGGACGGACGCCATGCGGCCGGGCGGCCCGATCGTCGTCGGGCCGTCGAGGACCTCCCCGCCGAGGTCGGGGACGCCGCGGGAGGACGCGTCCACGTCGTCGACCGCGACGTACGTGATCCACGCGGCCTCGCCGGTCCCGGACGCGACCGCGGCGACGTCCTGCCCGCCGAGCGACGCCACGACGTACCGCTCCCCCGTGCCGGGCGGGAGCCTCTCCTCGAACTCCCACCCGAAGAGCGCGCCGTAGAACGCGAGCGCGGCGTCGACGTCGGGCTGCTCGGTGTCCACCCAGCACGGCACGCCGTGCGGGTACGTGCGGGTCGGCCGGGACTGCGTGGTGTCCATGCCTCAGGATCCCACCGGGCGCCCACACCGGCAGGGCCACCGGGGCGTTCACCCGCCGGTCACCTCGTCGCCCTTCCCCGCGGGGGCGGGCGTGCGTACGGTGACGAGGAACCTCTCGACGACCACCGTCCCCGACGACGAGGAGCCACCGTGTCCACGAGACCCGCTCACCCCGCCCCCACCGGCCGTGCCGCCCCCGCCCGCGCCGTCCCCGTCGCCCTGGCCCTCGCCCTGTCCGTCGCCCTCACCGGGGGCGCCGTCGGCGCCGCGGCGAGTCCCGCCGTCGCGTACGGCCACGCGAACGGGCACGGAGACGGTCACGACCGCGGGACCCTCCGCGTCGCGACGTACAACGCGAGCCTCAACCGCGCCGCGGCCGGAGAGCTCGAGGCCGACCTCTCGACCCCCGACGACCCGCAGGCCGCGACGATCGCCGAGGTGCTCCAGCGCACCCGGCCCGACGTCGTGCTGCTCAACGAGTTCGACTACGTCCCGGACGGACGCGCCGTCGACCTGTTCCGCGACCACTACCTCGAGGTCCCCCAGGGCGGCGCGGAGCCGATCGAGTACCGCTACGCGTACGTCGCGCCGTCGAACACCGGCGTGCCCAGCGGGTTCGACCTCAACGACGACGGCACGGTCGGTGGGGGCGACGACGCGTTCGGCTTCGGGGCGTTCGAGGGCCAGTACGGCATGGTCGTGCTGTCGCGCTACCCGATCGACACGCGCGGCGTCCGCACGTTCCAGCACTTCCTGTGGAAGGACATGCCCGGCGCGCTCCTCCCCGACGACCCGGCGACGGCCGCGCCCGCGGACTGGTTCACGCCGGAGGAGCTCGAGGTCGTCCGCCTGTCGAGCAAGTCGCACTGGGACGTGCCCGTGCGGGTCGGCCGGGAGACGGTCCACGTGCTCGCGTCGCACCCCACGCCCCCGACGTTCGACGGCCCCGAGGACCGCAACGGGCGGCGCAACCACGACGAGATCCGGTTCTGGGCCGACTACGTGACGCCCGGCAAGGCGTCGCGGTACGTCTACGACGACGCCGGCCGCCGCGGCGGGCTGCACCCGGGCGAGAGCTTCGTCGTCCTGGGCGACCAGAACGCCGACCCGCTCGACGGCGACTCGGTCGACGCCGCGATCGACCAGCTCCTCCACCACCGCCGCGTCCAGGACCCGGCACCCCGCTCCGACGGCGCCGTCGAGGCCGCCGCGCTCCAGGGCGGCGCGAACGCGACCCACCGCGGCGACCCCGCGCTGGACACGGCCGACTTCGCGGACAGCGCGCCCGGCAACCTGCGCGCGGACTACGTGCTGCCGTCGCGCGACCTGCGCGTGCGCGACGCCGGGGTGTTCTGGCCCGTCCAGGCGGACCCGCTGTCACGGCTCACCGGGGTCTTCCCGTTCCCGAGCAGCGACCACCGGCTCGTGTGGGTGGACCTGGCGGTCCGCGGCTGACGCGGCGCCGGGCGGTCCCCGCCCGCCCCGGGCGCTCGTCGCCCGGGGCGACGGTCCTGGACCAGGACGGTCGCCGGGTGCACACTCGGAGGTCTGTGCTCACCGCCGACGCACAGCAGACTCCCGGCCGGCGCCACGCCGGTCGCACGGCACGCCCGCGGCGCGCCACGTCGTCCGGCCCGACGACCACCCACCCACGTCCCCGGCGCGACGCGCGCGTGCCGCCTCCGCGGCACGGCGACGACACCCCCGCCGCGCCCCGGACCGCCGGACCAGGAGCACCCATGAGACGACTCCGCACCACCCTGCCCGCAGGCGTCGCCGCCGCGACCGCCGCCCTCGTCCTCGTCGCGAGCCCCGCCGTCGCGCACGGCGGCGGAAAGCCCGACCCGCGCCCGCCCACCGTGACCGACGTCGCGACCGGGCTCGTCACCCCGCTCAGCCTCGCGGCCGGACCACGCGGCACGACCTACGTCACCCAGAACTTCCCCGGCCTGCTCACGGCCGTCGGGCGCGACGGCACGCCGAGCGTGCTCTACGCCTCGCCGGACGGCGGCGAGGTGGGCGGCGTCTCCTACGCCGACCGCCGCATCACGTTCACCGAGACGCAGCTCGGCGAGGAGGGGCCGGTCGCGTCGGAGGTCTCGACGCTGCGCACCGACCGCTGGGGGAACCCGACGGGCACGCCCCGCGTCCTCGCGGACACGTTCGCGTACGAGCAGGCGAACAACCCCGACGCCGGCGTGACGTACGGCCTGCGCGAGACCGACCCGGCCTGCGTCGCGCAGGTGCCTCCGGTGCCCATCCCGGGCCTGTACACCGGGATCGCGGACTCCCACCCGTACGCGACGGCCTCGTCCCGCGGCACCACCTACGTCGCCGACGCGGGCGCGAACGCGATCCTGTCGATCAGCGACCGCGGGAAGGTCCGGACCGTGGCCGTCCTCCCCGCCCAGCCCGCGGTGGTGACGGTGGAGGCCGCGGCGGCCGTCGGGTGGCCCGACTGCGCCGTCGGCGAGACCTACTGGTTCGAGCCCGTCCCCACGGACGTCGAGGTGGGTCCCCGTGGCGTGCTCTACGTGACGACGCTCCCCGGCGGGCCCGAGGACGCGAGCCTCGGCGCGCGCGGCGCCGTCTACACGGTCGACCCGTGGAAGGGGAAGGTGCGCCCGCTCGGGTCCGGGTTCGTGGGCGCGACGAACCTCGCCGTGACGGACCGGGGGACGGTCTACGTGGCCGAGCTGTTCGGCGGCAAGATCTCGCAGGTCGGCAAGCGCGGCCCGAGCACGGTCGTCGAGGTCCCGCTGCCCGCCGGGCTGGAGTGGGACGGCACGGGCCTGCTCGCGACGACGAACGCACTGCCCCCGGACGAGACGACGCCGCCCGACGGGCATCTCGTGCGCGTCGACCTCGGCAAGCACCGCGGTCGCTGACCGCCCTGCTGCAGGGCCCGGGCGCCTCCCGCTGCGGCGGGGACGCCCGGGCCGCGTCGTGCCGGGGCTCTGCGCGTCGGGCCGTCAGCCCCTCCCGAGGGTGAGCGCGAGGACCGCCGCGGCCAGGGCGACCGCCAGGCCGACGCCCGCCGCCACCAGGCTGACGATCGTCGCGGCGCGGTTCCGCGCCGACGCGCCGACGCTCAGACCGAGGCTCTGGGCCGCCTCGGTGACGATCCGGCGCCCGGCCGCCGTGTCGAAGAGGACGCGCGTCCGCGCCCCCGACTCGTCGTCGGCGATCGACGCGGTGAACGTCGAGCTGATGCTGCCGCGCGAGACGGAGCGCACCCAGCCCCGCTCGGGCTCGACGAACCGCCCGTCCGCGTCGAGGGCCCAGTGGGTGTCCCGCACGACGTCGGTGAGCTCGACCCGCAGCCCGTCCGGCAGGACGCGGACCTCGTGGGTGACGAGGGTCGCGTAGTAGCTGTGCGAGAAGATCCGCCACCACGCCACGTCCGGGCGGTCGAGACGCAGCGTGAACCCGTCCAGACGCTCGTCGACGATCCGGTACGGCGTCCCGTCGGTGCGCGCACGGACGGCGGCGGCGAGGTCCTCGGCGGTCGGCACGGCAGCGAGTGTAGGCGCCGCTCCCGGGGCCGGGGGCGGGCGGGGCCGAGCCGGTCCGGACCGCGCCGGACCTCGACGTCGGTGCCCGGCCTCACCCCGACGACGCGGCGCGGCGCAGGGCGTCGAGGCTCACCCGGACGTCGTCGTCCGTCGTCGCCCACGAGCTCACCGACACGCGGAGCACCGCGCGGTCGTGCCACCGCGACCCGGACATCCAGGCCGTCCCGTCGTCGAGCACGCGACGCACGACCTCCTGCGTGCGCGCGTCGTCCCCGAACGCCGCGCACACCTGGGTGAAGACGACGTCGTTGAGCACGACCGCGCCGTCGATCGCCCGCATGCCCGCGGCGAACGCGGCCGCGTGGCGGCAGAAGCCGTCCACCAGCTCCGCGACCCCGGAACGCCCCAGGGCGCGCAGCGTCGCCCACACCGGGAACGCGCGCCCGCGGCGCGAGAGCTCGGGCACCTTGTCGAGCGGGTCGCCCGTGTCGCTCTGGATGAGGTAGTCGCCGTGCATCCCCATCGCTGCGCGCAGCGGCGCGGGGTCCGCGACGATCGCGAGCCCGCAGTCGTACGGCACGTTGAGCGTCTTGTGCGCGTCGGTCGCCCACGAGTCCGCCGCCTCGTACCCCGCGACCAGGTGGCGGAACGACGGCGACGCCGCGGCGAAGAGCCCGAACGCGCCGTCGACGTGCACCCACGCGCCGTGCCGGTGCGCGACCTCGACGGCCGCGTCGAACGGGTCGAACGCCCCCGAGTGCACGTTCCCCGCCTGGAGCACGACGATCGTCGGGCCGTCCGCCGTCCCCGGCGAGGGAGAGCCCTGGTCCCCCGAGGTAGAGCCCCGGTCAGCCCAGGTAGAGCCCTGGTCCCGCGAGGTAGAGCCCCGGTCCGTCAGCGCCTCCTCCAGCGCGGCGACCGAGATGCGGCCCTGGTCGTCCGCGGCCACGACCTCGGGCGCGCCGAGCCCGAGGTAGGACAGCGCGAGGTCGACCGACTCGTGCCGCTCGGCGCCCACGAGCACGCGGACGCGCGGGGCGCCCGTCAGCCCGCCGCGACGCACGTCCCACCCGGCACGCCGCAGGACCTCGCCGCGCGCCGCCGCGAGCGCCGTGAAGTTCGCGGTCGTCGCGCCGGTGACGAACCCGACCGCACCCGTGGCGGGCAGGCCGAGCAGGTCGAGCAGCCACGCGCTCGCCACGTCCTCGACGGCGGTGTGCGCGGGCGTCACGGTGCGCAGCGCGGAGTTCTGGTCCCACGCGCTCGTGAGCCAGTCGGCGGCGAGCGCCGCGGGGTGGCTGCCGCCGATGACCATGCCGTAGAAGCGGCCGGACGGCATGGCCGTGAGGCCGGGGCCGCACGCGGTCGCGAGGAGGTCGACGACGTCCGCGGCGCTCGTCGGGCCGTCGGGCAGGTCCGTGCCGAGCGCCGCGACGACGTCCCCGACGGTCGCCTGCGGCGGGACCGGCCGCGTCGTGAGGGAGTCGAGCCACGCGGCGGCGTGCTCGTGCGCCCGCAGGAGGGCGGCGTCGCGGTCGTCCATGACCGGCTCCTGACCGGGCCGGACCGACGCCGGCCCCTCTCGCCAGGCTGGACCCGCCCCGCGTCCGGGGCAACCGCGGCCCGAGGGTCGGCGCCCGTCGGCGGGACGGCAACCCGCCGATCCGGTACGCGAGTACTTCTTACGTCCAGGCAACCATCAGGCAACACACGGTCCCTAGCGTCGGGCGGGCCAGATGTTCCCCCCGACGGAAGGCCCCCTGTTGAGAACGTTCACCCTGACCCTGTCCGGCCGCGCCGTCGCGGCCGTCGTCGCGCTCGTCCTCGCGTGCGCGGCCCTCGCCGCGACGGTCGCGTACACCGTCGCCGACTCCCGGGCGTCGGCCGCCGCCGCGCGCGCCGAGGGCGCCGCGGCGCCGGTGCTCGCCGCCGGGACGGCCCCGGCCAACCCGCTCGGCATCGCGTCCGCGCAGTACGCGACCGCGACGGCGACCGCCGCCGCGGAGAAGCCGAAGGTCGTCGTCGTCGCGACCGGAGGCACGATGGCCGGCAAGGCGACCGGCCGCGACACGTTCACGAGCTACCGCGCCGGCACGTACCTCATGGAGGACATGCTGAACACGTTGCGCCCCGAGCTCGACGCGGTCGCCGACGTCACGGCCGTCCAGTTCGGCAACGCCGGCTCGTCGGGCTACTCGATGGAGCAGTTCCACGCGCTCACGCTCGAGGTGGAGAAGCAGCTCGAGACGGCGGACGCCGTCGTCGTCACGACGGGCACCGACACGCAGGAGGAGTTCGCGTACTGGCTCGACCTCACGGTGCGGTCGCGCAAGCCCGTCGTCACGTCCGGCTCGATGCGCCCGTGGGGGTCGGGCGCCGGGCCGGACTCGAGCCTCGTGTTCGGCACGGACGCGCCCGCGAACCTGTACAACGCGATCAAGGTCGCGGCGTCGCAGCAGACGTTCTGCTTCGGCACCGTGCTCATGCTCAACGACGAGATCCAGGCGGCCCGCGAGGTCACCAAGACGAACTCCTACCGCACCGACACGTTCCAGACGCGCGAGTACGGCGTGCTCGGCTGGATCGACGGCGACAACATCACGCTGGGCCGCGCGCCGGCACGCGTGCTGGCGTGCGACACCGAGGAGTGGTTCACGCCGTTCGACCTCGCGAAGGTCGACCCGAAGGCCCTGCCGCGCGTCGAGATCGTCACGTCCTACCAGCAGGCGGGGGGCGAGGGCGTCGCGGCGTTCGCGAACGCGGGCGTCCGGGGCATCGTCACGGCGGGCACGGGTGCGGGGGGCATCTCGTCCGCGATGAGCCAGGCCCGCACCGCGGCGATCCGCGACAAGGGCGTCTGGTTCGTCTCGACGACGCGCACCGGGTCCGGGTCGTCGTACGGCGGCGGGAACGGCATCATCGCGGGCGGTGACCTCACGGCCGTCAAGGCGCGGCTCCTGCTGCTCCTGTCGCGCGCCTTCACCGAGGACTTCGCGACGGCGCAGGGCTGGTTCGCGACGTACGGCGACGCGTCGTTCGACCAGTCCGCGACGGCGGCCACGATCGGCGCCGAGCCGGGGTCCACGAGCGTCCTCTTCACGGCCACGGCGACGCCGTCGTGCAAGGCGGCGGGCAAGCAGCTCTGGCTGACCACCTCGGTGACGAACACCGACACGGTACCGATCGACGTCCGGGTCACGACGGTCTCGGGCGAGCACACGTTCACGAAGATCCCCGCCGGGGAGACGGTCGAGAAGACGTTCTCGGTCAAGGGAAAGACGCTCGACGCCGGCGAGGTCTCGCTCGTCGCGTACAAGAACGTCGACGGCCACGCCGTCCAGACGAAGTCGACGGCGCCCTACCCGGAGACGACGTGCGCCTGACTCTCTGACACCCAGCCGCCGAGCACGACATGAGGGTCGTTATCCAGCCGATAGCGACCCTCATGTCGTGCTCGAGGGCGGGTGGCGTCGTGCTCGGTGCGGGCCGCGGGCCGCGCCGGGCAGCGCCTTCGGGTTACGCAGGTCTCCTCACGAATCGCCTAGGGTGGGTCGGGGCGCGATGCCGCGCCCACGCCGACCCGACGAGGGGGACCCATGACCGACCCGACGCCGACCGCCGCCACCCCGCCGACGTTCGTCGTGACCGAGCAGCAGTTCGAGGCGATGTTCCCCGAGCGGAGCGCGTTCTACACGTACGCGGGGCTCGTCGCCGCGACGGCCGCGTACCCGGAGTTCGCGACGACGGGCGGCGACCGCGTCGCCCGTCGCGAGGCGGCGGCGTTCCTCGCGAACGTGAGCCACGAGACGCACGGGCTGGTGCACGTCGTCGAGGTGAACACCGCGAACTACCCGCACTACTGCGACCCCGCGCAGCCCTACGGGTGCCCCGCCGGGCAGGACGCCTACTACGGCCGCGGCCCGCTCCAGCTGAGCTGGAACTTCAACTACCGCGCGGCCGGCGAGGCGCTGGGGATCGATCTCCTGGCCGACCCGTGGCTCGTCGAGCAGGACCCGACCGTCGCGTGGCAGACCGCGCTCTGGTACTGGAACACGCAGCCCGGCACGGCCTCGATGACGTGCCACGAGGCGATCGTCGGCGAGCACGGCTTCGCAGAGACCATCCGGTCCATCAACGGCCCGCTCGAGTGCGAGGGCGGCAACCCGCGCCAGATGAACAACCGCGTCCGCCTCTTCCGCCACTACGTCGAGATCGTCGGCACCACGACGGGCGACCACCTCACCTGCTGACCATTCCGGTCCCCGCCCCCCACCCCGCGCCGAACACGACGACGGCGCGGCCGTCCGCGGTCGCGGTCGCCTCGCCCGCGGGGACGGTCGTCGCCCGGACGGGGAACGACTGGTAGGCGTTGGCCGCCGGCGCGACGTCCGCGACGATCCGTGTGCCGTACGGCGTGGCGAGCTCGACGTCGACCGGTGCGTCCGCCGTGCTCGTGGCGCGCACCGCGACGTAGGCCTTCCCGGCCAGGCACCGCGACTCGGCGGTGACGGTCAGCGGCGGCTCGCCCGTGCCGGAGCCCGGTACGACGGCGTCCCACGGCACGCGCGCGACGAACACGTCCGCAGCACCCGCGTTGGTCGTGCCCGCGGGGGCGCCGTACGTGAGCCCGGTGAGCAACGCCGCTCCCTCGCCGGTCGTGCCGGCTGGGTCGTCCGATTCCGGCCCGGAGGCCGGGGCCGGGGCCGCGAACAGGTTCGCGTCGTCCCACTCGTCGGCGCCGTCGCGCTCGCGCGACCCGGTCTGGGTCGCCTCGCCCGGGGTGCCGTCGGCCGCGACAGGGAACGTCACGACGTCGACCCCGCCGACGGCCGTGCCCAGCGCGCCGTACGTCGTGCCGACGACGAGCACCGCGTCGTCGGCGCCGAGCACGCCCGTCACGCCGCGGTCGTCGGTCGACGTGCCGACCTGCGTCGTCCACAGGACCTCGCCCGTGGCGTCCAGGGCACGCACGACGACGTCGTTGTCCCCGAGGTTGCCGCCCTCGCCGAGCGCCCCGCGCGTGTGCCCGACGGCGACGACCGACCCGTCCGAGCGCGCCACGAGGCCGTTGACCTGGTCGTTCTCCCTCGTCGCGACGGCGCGCAGCCACTCCAGCTCGCCGTCGGCGTCGTAGCGCGCGACCCAGCCGTCGTTCGCGCCCGCACGCTCGGCCCCGGGCATCCCGCCGCCCGACACCCCGCCCACGGACACCGCGCCGTCGGGCGAGGCCGCGACCGCGAGCGCCTTGTCCTCGCCGGGCCCGCCCACCTGGCGCAGCCACAGCAGCTCGCCCGCCGCGGAGACCCGGCCGACCAGCGCGTCCTTGTCCCCGGCGCTCGGCGCGTCGCCCACGGCACCGCTCGTGTATCCGGCGACGTAGGCGCCGCCCGCGCCGTCGGGCGCGACGGCGTAGAAGCGGTCGGCCGCGCCGGGGTCGCCGGTCTGCAGCGTCCAGGCGCGCTCGCCGTCGGCGGTGACGGCCGCGACGAACCCGTCGTCGCGCGTCGTGCCCGCGTGGGCGCCGTCGAGGTCGCCCTTGGTGTACCCGGCGACGAGCACGCCGCCGTCGGCGCCCGGCACGACGCCGTACGCGCGGTCGTCCGCGGCCGTCGCGACCGCGTGCCGCCAGACCTCGGCGCCGTCCGCGTCACGCCGAACGACGACCGTGTCGAGACCGCCCGCGGGCTCGTACCCGTCCCACGCACCGGCGAGGTTCAGTGCGACGGCGGTCCCGCCGTCGGGCAGGGCCGCGACCCCGCCCGCGCGGTCGTCGCCCGCGGAGCCGAGGAGCTCGGCGTCCCACGGCGCGGCGGGCGTGGTGCGCAGGCGCGCCGAGACGTCGACGACCCCCTCGCGGAACGCGGGCCGCCAGACCTCCCAGTCGTGGCCGCCGTCGAGCACGCGCAGCTCGGCGGTCACGCCCGGGACGCGGCGCGCCTGGTTGTAGAGGCGTGCGGACTCGAAGTCGATGTCGTGCGTGGCCTCGGCGGGGTCGGGGTTGGCCCACTCGTCGTCGCCGACGGCGACGAACAGGTGCACCGGGAGCGCCGGGTCGAGCGCGGCGAGCGCCGCCGGGTAGGACAGCTCGGTGTACCGGTCGGCGTCGAACGGCGCGGTGCCGACGCCGTACGCGCCGTAGTCGCGCGCCGAGGAGTCCGCCGGGGGTTGTGGCACGTACACCGCAGGGCTCAGCACGATGCCCGCGGAGAACGTGTCCTGGTGGGCGAGCGTGAACCGCAGCGCGCCCGCGCCGCCCATGGAGTACCCGCCGACGGCGCGCGCCTCGCGGTCCTCGACCGTGCGGTACGTCGCGTCGACGTGCGCGACGAGGTCGCGCGTGAACGCCGTCTCGACCGCGGTGCCTGCGCCGGCGCCCGTCGCGTCCCCGGTGTACAGCGAGTCGGTGTACCAGGAGCCGCGGTCGTTCCACGGCGCGTCGGGCATGACGACGACCATCGGCTGGATCTCGCCCGCCCCGATGAGCTCGTCGAGGTCGCCCGTGACCTGCTGCCACGCGGCCTGCGTGTCGCCGCGGCCGTGCAGCAGGTAGAGCGTCGGGTACTCCTGCTCCGCGTCGTCGTAGCCGGGCGGCAGGTAGACCGTGTAGTCGATCGGCCCGGCCGCCGAGTCGGCGACCCGCCCCGCTTCGACCGTGCCCTGCTCCGCGGCCGTCGCGGGCAGCGCCAGCCCCAGCCCGCCCAGGCCGACCGCGAGGGCCAGCGCCGTCCCGACAGCCGTCGTCCCCGGCCGTCGGCCCGGCCGTGGTGCCGACCCGCGCTGCGCCGGGTCTCGTGGTGCTGCGTCCATCGTGTTCTCCTCGTCGAGATCCGTGAATGTGCTGCCCCCTTCCCCCCTCCCCACCCGCCGAGCACGACGTTGCTGTCGTTCTCGGCCCGATAACGACAGCGACGTCGTGTTCGACCGCGGGCAGGGTCGTGCTCGGCGCCGGGGCGCTAGCCGGCCGGGCGGCGGTCCGCCAGGGCCAGCACGGTGCGCGCGCGCTCGACCATCGCGACGTCGAGGAACGTGCCGTCCGCGAGCGCGACGACGCCCGTGCCCGACGCCGCGGCGTCGCCGACGCGGTCCACCACCTCGTGCGCGCGGGCCACCTCGTCCGGGGTCGGGAGGAACGCGTCGCGGATCGTGTCGAGCTGCGCGGGGTGGATCGCGGTGCGGCCGCAGAACCCGAGCGACCGCCCGGCGCGGCACGACGCCGCGAGCCCGGCGAGGTCGCGCACGTGCGTGAACGCGGACATCGCGGGCGACGGCAGCCCCGCCGCGCGGGCGGCCACGACGACCCGGCTGCGCGCCCACGCGAGCCCGGCCTCGTCGTCGACCCGCAGGTCGGAGCGCAGGTCCGCCTCGCCGAGCCCGAGCGACGCGACCTGCGGCGACGCCGTCGCGAGCTCGAACGCGCGCTCGACGCCGAGGGCCGACTCGACCAGCAGGTGCAGCGCGCGCCCGGGGAGCGCCGCCGCGAGCGCGCGGACCTCGTCGGCGGACTCGACCTTCGGCGCGCGCGCCCCGACGGCGAGCGGGAGCCCGGCGAGGGCCGCGACGTCGGCGGCGTGCCACGGCGTCGCGGGGTGGTTGATCCGCACCTGGACCCCGCGCGCCGCGGCGGCCTCGTCCAGCAGCCCGACGGCGTTCCCCCGCGCCTCGTCCTTGCGCGCCGGCGCGACGGCGTCCTCGAGGTCCACGAGCACGACGTCGGCCGCAGACCCGAGCGCCTTGGCCACCCGGTCGGGCCGGTCCGCGGGCACGTACAGCAAGGTCAGCGGCGGCGCACCGGCCCGGGACGCGCGCCGGTCTCCCGGACCCGGCCGAGCGCCCGCACTCATACCGCGCCCTCCGCCCGGAGCTCCGCGACGCGCTCGGGCGAGAAGCCGAGCTCGCCGAGCACGGCGTCGGTGTCGGCGCCGTGCGCGCGGCCGGTGAAGCGGATGACGCCGTCGTTCTCGGACATCCGGAACAGCGGGCCCTGCATGAGCATCGGCCCGAGCTCGGGGTCCTCGATCTCATGGATCGTGCCGAGCGCGCGGAACTGCGGGTCGTCGACGATGTCCTGGGCGTCGTAGATCGGCGCGACGGCGGCCTGCGCCTCCTCGAACGCGGCGACGACCTCGTCGCGCGTGCGCTGCGCGATCCAGCCGCCGACGGCCTCGTCGAGCAGGTCGGCGTGCTGCGCGCGCTCGACGCCGCTCGCGAACCACGGCTCGTCGACGATCTCGGGGCGCCCGACGAGGCGCATGACGCGCTCGGCGATGGACTGCGCCGACGTCGACACCGCGACCCACTGCCCGTCGCGCGTGCGGTAGGTGTTGCGCGGCGCGTTGTTCGCGGACCGGTTGCCGGTGCGCGGCTGCACGGTGCGGAGCTGGTCCCAGCGCGTGACCTGCGGCCCGAGCATCGCGAGGATGGGCTCGATGATCGCCGTGTCGACGACCTGCCCGTGCCCGGTGCGCTCGCGCGTGGACAGCGCGACCATGACGGCGAACGCCGTCGCGAGCGACGCGACGCCGTCGGCGAGCCCGAACGGCGGGAGGGTCGGCGGGCCGTCGGGCTCGCCGGTCATCGCGGCGAACCCGCTCATCGCCTCGGCGAGCGTGCCGAACCCGGGGCGGGTGCGGTACGGCCCGATCTGCCCGAACCCGCTCACGCGCGCGAGCACGAGCCGCGGGTTGCGCGCGGACAGCTCGTCGTAGCCGAGGCCCCAGCGCTCGAGCGTGCCGGGCCGGAAGTTCTCGATGACGACGTCCGCCTCGGCGACGAGCGCGAGGAACACCTCGCGGCCCCCGTCGCTCCCGAGGTTCGCGGTGACGGTGCGCTTGTTGCGCCCGAGCGTCTTCCACCACAGGTTCACGCCGTCCTTCGCGGCACCGTGCGTGCGCGACGGGTCGGGCTTCGTGGGGTGCTCGACCTTGACGACGTCGGCGCCCAGGTCGCCGAGGTGCATCGCCGCCATGGGCCCGGCGAACAGCGTCGACGCGTCGACGACGCGCAGGCCCGCGAGCGCGCCCGCGGCCGGGTCGCGCGAGACGCGCGGTGCGTCCGTCATGCCGTCACCCCCGTCCCGTCGTCGGCGAGGTCCCACGCGCAGCGGAACCCCACGGTCGCGCCGCGCGCGAGCCCCAGGCCGGGGACGAGGAGCTTGACCGCGTAGTCCGCCGCGTGGCGCCCGCCCTCGACGTACCAGTCGGAGCCCTCGGCGCGGTGGTCGCTGCCGCCCTTGAGCATGACGAACCGCGTGCGGCCGTCGGAGTGCTCGGAGCCCGTCCAGCTCCACACGGCGGGCTCGCCGCGCGTCCAGCCGGGCTGCTCGGCCGCGAGCTGCCACTCGTCCTCGGTGGGCAGGCGCCCGCCGCGCCACGCGCAGAACGCGCGCGCGTCGTCGAGGTCGACGAACGTCACGGGCTCGCCCTCCGTGCCGGGCGCGGGACGGCCGTCGACCCAGTGCGCGAGGAAGCGGTGCGCGACGGCGGGCGCGTACCCGGTGGCCGCGAGGAACTCCGCGAACTCCGCGTTCGTCACGTCGGGCCCCACCGCCACCGGGGCGGCGAGCTCGCCGTCGCGCTGGAGGGTCCGCGCGTCGTGCAGGCGTGGCGGGAGCGGCTTCCACTCGTCCACGTACGGCGCGCCCTGGTACATCCCGGTCTCGCGCGCGCGGTACCGGACGGTCAGCACGTACGGCCCCGCGGGCACGACGACGGCCCCCGCCCCGGGCGCACCGCTCGCCCCGGGAGCCGCGACGGTCTCGGCAGCGGGTGCGAGACGCCGCGCGAGGCGGTGCGGAAACCGCGCGTCGGGGTCGTGCGGCGCGGTCTCGTCGAGCGCGGCGACCGCGTCGCGCAGGTGCGGCAGCCAGTCGGGCTCGCCGACGCCGTCCGCCACGCACAGCACCGCGGCGACCCCCCGCCCCGGCACCCGCACGCCCCGCCGAACCCGGGATTCCTCCCCACCGACGGCCCCGGCCGAGGAACGATCCAGGGTTCGGCGGGAGGGGTGGTCGGGCGGGAGGAGGGGGCCGTCGTAGTCGGACTCGCCGCGGTTGACCAGCGTCCACAGGGTCACGCCGTCGAGGTCCCAGCGCGAGGCGTAGACCCCCGCCTCCTCCGCCTCAGGGGCGAGCTCGGTGAGGGGCGTCCACCCGCCGTCGAGCAGCAGCGGTCGCGCCGCGCGCTGGACCGTGACGAGGCGCTTGACCGTCGCGGCGTCGCGCCGCGACCACCCGACCCACACGCCGAACACGACCTCCCACACCATGACGCCCACGCCGTTGAGCCACGCGGACTGGAGCTCCTCGGAGTGGTCGCGGTGCCAGCGGCGCACGTGGTGCTGCATGTGCCGGCGCTCGTACCAGTGCGCGCGCAGCACGCCGGGTACGGGCGAGTCGGCGAAGAACTGCGCCCACGACGACGAGTGGTCCTCGATGCGCTCGACCGGGAGCTTGGACTCGCCCTCCAGGACGATGCCGGCGCGCGCGGCCTCGAGCCGCGCGACGAGCTCCGGCTCGGCCTTCTTCAGCGTGTCGAGGAAGACGCCGTCCGCGCCGAGGTCGCGCACGACGGCCGCGAGCTCGGTGAGGTCGTCGTCGCCGCGGCGCGTGCCGACGTCCCACGGGTTGTAGTCGACGAACACGTGCAGGCCCGCGTCGTGGAAGGTCCGCACGAGGTCGACGATGCCCGGGACGTCGCGGTAGAAGTCCCACTGGTTGCGGTCGTCGATCCCGATGACGGGGTACGCGTGCCACAGCACCACGGCGTCGAGGCCGCCGAACCGCTCGCGCGCGTCGGCGAGGAACCGCTCGGGCGTGAACCGGTGCTCCTCGAACGAGTACAGCAGCTCGTCCCACAGCCACACCTGCGCGACCGTCGAGCACCCCGCGGCCCACGCCGCGTCCGGGCGGTCGTACGCGGCGCCCGTGTACCCGTGGCGGCGGCGCGCGTCGTCGCGCCACGCGGCGAGGCGCTCGCGCCAGGCCGGGCGGTCGGCGGGGTCGGCCGGGCCGACGAAGATCTTCGCCTCGTCGAGCGCGAGGGACTGCTCGGGCGTGAGCGGCCCGTCGAGCGAGACCTCGGTCGGCAGGTCGATCGGGCGCGGGACCAGCGGGTCGAACGTGTAGGTCATGGTGCCTTTCCCTCGGCGGGCCGGGCCCGCGCTCGGTCGTGCGGTGAACAGGCTCAGGTCGGTCGGGTGAGGCCCTCGGCCCGCCGCGCGAGCGCGACGACGTCCGCCGCGTCGGGCACGGCGTCCTGCGCCCCGGGCCGGGTCACCGCGAGCGCGCCCGCGGCGGCGGCGAGCCGCGCGGCGTCGGGCAGGTCGGCGCCGCGAGCGAGCGCCGCGGCGAGGACACCGCAGAAGGTGTCGCCCGCGCCGGTGGTGTCCACGGCCTCGACGGCGACCGCGGGGACGTCGGTGAGCAGCTTCCCCCCGGGCAGGCGCTCGGCCACGAGGCTCCCCCGGCCGCCGAGCGTCACGACGACGGCCGGGACGCGCAGGAGCAGGAGACTCGCGAGGCTGCTCGGGTCGGTCCCGC
This sequence comes from Cellulosimicrobium sp. CpK407, assembly GCF_051844275.1. Classification (NCBI taxonomy): domain Bacteria; kingdom Bacillati; phylum Actinomycetota; class Actinomycetes; order Micrococcales; family Promicromonosporaceae; genus Cellulosimicrobium; species Cellulosimicrobium sp. CpK407. The sequence goes on along the minus strand of NZ_JBGNYC010000010.1, from coordinate 88,266 downwards.
GCGCCGTCGTCCCCTCGGGACCCGGAGCGCCCTCGACGCCCTGCACGTCTCCGGGAGGTGGCGCCGCACGGAGGTCAGCCCCGGCGAGGTCCGCAGCCTCGTGCTCGTTGACGACGAGCACGTCGATCGCGGCCCAGAGGTCGTCCGGGAGGTCGCGCGACGGCGCCGCGTTGAGGACCAGCAGCGCGCCCGGTCGGCGCGCCGCGGCGGCGGCGCGCACGACGTCGAGCGGGATCTCGAGCTGCGCGAGCACGACGTCCGCGGCGGCGATCCGCTCGGCCTGCGCCGCGCCGACCGTCACGTGCGAGTTCGCACCGGGCGCGACGACGATCGCGTTCTCGCCGTCGGGCGAGACGGTGATGAGCGCGGTGCCCGTCGCGGCGTCCACGCGCTCGACGAGGTCGGTCCGCACCCCGCCGCGGTCGAGCGACGCGAGCAGCAGGTCGGCCGCGTCGTCGTGCCCGAGCGCGCCGACGAACGTCGTCTCGGCACCGCCCGCGCGCGCCGCGCCGACCGCCTGGTTCGCGCCCTTGCCGCCGGGGTTGCGCCGCAGCTCGCCGCCGAGGATGGTCTCGCCGCCACCGGGGTGCCGCGGCACGTCCACGACGAGGTCGACGTTCGCCGACCCGACGACCACGACCCGTCCCGAGCCGCCCGGGACCGTGGCGCCCTGCTCCCCGTCCGCCGTCGTGCTCATGCCCGTACCTCCTCCGCGGAACCCTGCACGGCTCCCCCGGCCACCACGACCGGGACCGTCGCGAGCGCGACCGTCCGCGCCGCGAGGTCCACGATCCTCTGCTCGCCACCGGGCAGCGAGGTCGCGATGCGGCCGTCGAGCGGGCGCGTCCACTGCGGGCCGATCCCGTCGACGCCCTGCAGCGCACCCACCACGCCGCCGACCGTCGCGCCGGCGGAGTCGGTGTCCCACCCCGCGGTGACGGCGATCGCGACGCTCGCGCCGAAGTCGCCGCGGCCGTCCGCGCCGCGCCCCGCGGTGAGCGCGTAGGCGATCACCGCGGCGTTGTTGAGCACGTGCACCCAGTGCAGGTCGCCGTACGCGGCGTGGATCGCGTCGAGCCCGGCGCGCACGCCCGCCTCGGACGCATCGCCGTCGCGGCTCGCGTCCCGGCCGAGCCGGATCGCGGCGGCCAGGCGGCTGCCCGGCGGCACGACGGCGTCCGCCGCGTCGAGCACCTCGTCCACCGTCTCGCAGACCATCGCCGCCGACGCGAGCGCGGCCGCCCACATCGCGCCGTACGCGCCGTTGCGCGTGTGGCTCAGGCGCGCGTCCGTCCACGCGAGGCGCGCGGCCTCGCGCACGTCGCCGGGCGAGACCCAGCCGAGCACGTCCGTGCGGATGAGCGCGCCGATCCACTCGCGGAACGGGTTGTGGTGCGTCGCCGTCTCCGGCACCGGCCGCGCGTCCAGGATGTTGCGGTACGCGGCGCGCTCGGCGGTGAACACGCGGCCCGCGGGCAGCGCGTCGAGCCAGAGCTGCGCGACGTCGTCGGTCGTGAAGCCGCGCCCGTGCCGCTCCAGCAGGGCGAGCGCGAGGATCGGGTAGTTGAGGTCGTCGTCCTCCGGCATCCCGTCGATGTTCTCCTCGAGCGACGTCGGGGCGCTGCGCCGGTTCCACGGCCAGCGCGCGGCGACGTCGTCGGGCAGCCCGACGGCGGTGAACCAGCGGTCGAGGGGCCACCGGCCCGTCGCGCGCAGGATCTCCTCGATCCCGGCGCGCGGGATCTTCTCGACCGGCTTGCCGAGCAGGCAGCCCGCCGCGCGGCCGGTCCAGGCGCCGAGCACGCGGTCGGCGTACGCGGCGTCGGCGGCGGTGGCGGTTCCGGTCGCCGCGCCGGCGGCGAGGCCGTCGGAGGACCCGACGGCGCCCGGGCGGGTCGGCAGGCCGGGCGCCGCCGGGAGCGTGGCGAGGATCGCGTCCCAGTCGTCGGGCTCGTGCGGCGCGGGCGCCGCGGGCAGCGCGTCCAGCTCGACGAGCAGGTCGCGCGCGAGCGTGCGGAGCGCCGGGGTCGCGGGCACCGGTCCGGCACCGCTCACCGCGGGGACGGGGTCCCCGCCGGCAACGGTCCAGCGCTCGCGCACGTCGGCGAGCGCCGCAGGGTCCTTGCCCTCCGCCGTCGCCTGGACGAGCTCGTGCGCGAGGAGGTCCTCGGGCTGGGCCCAGGTGAGCCTCACGCCGGGTCACCCGCCCGCGCGGGCTGCGCCGCGCCGTCGGGCACGCCGGGTCCGCTCCCGTCCACGGACGCGCCGCCGAGCTCGGCGAGCGCGCGCAGGCGCGACGTGGCGCGCTCACGGTCGGAGCGGAGGATGTCCGCCGCCGCGGACGCCATGAGGCGACCCGTCTCGCGGATGTCCATGCGGCTCGCGTCCTCGATCGCGTCGAGCCACTCGTCCGGCACGACGGCGGTCCCGCCCAGCCCGGCGCACACGGCACCGGCCATGACGGCGATCGAGTCGGCGTCGCGCCCGTAGTTCACGGCGCCGAGCACGGCGCCGCGGAAGTCGCCGTGGTGCCCGAGCACGAACCCGAGCGCGGCGGGCAGCTCCTCGATGGACTTGGTGCGCGACGGGCGCCGCGCGTCCATCGACATCTGCCGGTACGCGGGTCCGACGGAGTCGAACGGCGCGACCGTGTCGCGGATCAGCCGCGCGAGGGCGCGCTCCTCCTCGTCGGTCGTGGGCGCCGTCGTCCAGCCGTCGAACGCCTCGACGACGGCGCGCAGCGCGGCGGCCGTGCCGTCGTGCGCGACGTCGAGCGCGGCGTGCACGACGTCGTCGACCGTCGCCCCGGGCGCGACGGACGCGGCGACCATGGCCGCGAACACGCCCGCGGCCTCGCGGCCGTAGCTCGACTGGTGCGCGCCCGTGAGGTCGATCGCCTCGGCGTACGCGCCGCGGGGGTCGCCCGCGTTCGCGAGGCCGACCGGCGCGACGTACATCGCCGCGCCGCAGTTGACGACGTTCCCGACGCCCGCCTCGCGCGGGTCGACGTGCCCGTAGTGCAGGCGCGCGACGATCCACTTCTCGGCGAGGAACACGCGCTGGAGCAGCAGCGCGGTCGACTCGAGCTCGGGGATCCACCGCGGCTCGCCGATCATGAGCGGCACGAGGTCCTCGGCCATCGCGTACGCGTCGAGGTGCTCGCGCCGCTTCGCGTACACCTCCACGAGCGCGCGCGTCATGAGGGTGTCGTCCGTGACGTGCCCGTCGCCCTTGTGGTAGGGCGCGATCGGACGCGCGTCCTGCCAGTTCGGGTACCAGGGCTCGACGATCCCCGTCACGCGCCCCCCGTGGCGCTCCTCGATCTGCTCGGGGGTCCAGCCCTCGGTGGCGCCCCCCAGCGCGTCCCCCACCGCCGCTCCGGTGATCACTGCCACCGCTCGGTCGTCCAGCCAGGTCACGGTCCACTCCCTGTCGATCTCTCCTCGGCGCGGGTCGCGCCCGGTGCGACCCGTGGGGGCCGCGGTTCCCGGCGGGGGCGGTCGACCACCGACCGACCCCGCGCTTGTCCTGCTACTTGGTGATCTCGTCCCAGCCCGACTCGAGCTCGGTCGCGAGCTGGTCGGCGTCGATCTCCTGGGCGAGGAACTTCTGGTACGCGGGCGTCGCGACCGTGTCCTTCCACTGCGCGTACGCGTCGACGAACAGGTACGGCGCGGACGTGAGGAACTGACCGGACGAGAGGATCGTCGACCAGCCGTTCTCGTCGCCGAGCGACGTCGCCATGGCCTCCTGCGCCGACGTCGTCGCCGGGATGAGCGCGTCCGCCTCGTTGAGCGCAGCGAGGTTCTCGGTGTCGGTGAAGAACTCGATGAACTCCGCGGACTCCTCGACGTGCTCGGAGTCGATGTTCACCGACAGGGTCTGCGGGTTGGCGGCCTGCTCGGCGCCGTCGGGACCCTCGAGCGGAGGCAGCACGACCCAGTCGAAGCCCTCGGGCGCGTCGTTGGCGATGTTCGCGGCCTGGAACGAGCCCTGGATCGTCATCGCGACCTGGCCGCCGTAGAACGACGCGAGCGTCTCCGACCCGGACTGCGTGAGGGTCACCGGCAGCACCGTGTTGTCGGTGTGCGCCATCTCGTCGACGAGCTCCGGCAGCGCCATCTCGCCCTCGCCGATGGTGATGCTCGCGTCGGCGCCGGTGCCCTCGAAGTACTGGCCGCCGAACCCGGGAGCCATCGCCATGAACGCGGCCGTCGGGCTCGCGAGCCCCCACCCGAGCCCGTACGCGCCGTCCTTCGTGGTGGCCTTGGCGATCTCGCGCAGCTCGTCCCACGTCATGGTCTCGCCCGTGGGGATCTCGACGCCCGCGGCCTCGAGCATCGTCTTGTTCGCGAACACCATGTAGGACTGCAGCTCGGTCGGGTACGCGATGACCTGGTCGTCGACGGTCACGGAGTCGAGGATGCCCTCGGGGATGTCGGCGCGCTTCTCGTCGGACATGTACTCCGACAGGTCGGCCAGGTAGCCGTCCACGGCGAAGGGCACGATGCTCGCCGCCTCGTAGTGGATGATGTCCGGCGCGGCGCCGCCGTTGAACTGCGTGATGAGCTTGTCGTAGATGCCGTCCCAGCCCGCGGGCACGATCTCGACCTGGACGTCGGGGTTCGCCTCGTTCCAGTCGGCGACGATCTTCTCGGTCGCCTCGATCGCGGCGGGCTGGTCGGACAGCGACTGGAACTTCAGCGTCACGGGGCCGCCGTCGGTGCCGTCGTCCCCGCTGCCGCCCCCGCTGGAGCAGGACGCGACGAGCAGGGTCGTGATCGTGAGGCATGCGGCGATGGACGCACCACGAGTCTTCATGGTTCTACCTTTCGGGTGGGGGTGGTTCGGGGGTTCATGGGGTCACCCCTTGACGGCGCCGGACAGCAGGCCGCCGGTGAGCTTCTTCTGCATGATCGAGAAGAAGACGATGCTGGGGATGGCCGCGAGCACGGAGCCCGCGGCGAGGGGACCGAGCGCCACCTTGCCCTCGCCGCCGATGAACATCTTCAGCGTGATGGGCAGCGTGTAGTTCTCGGGCGACTGGAGCAGGACGAGCGCGAAGAAGAACTCGTTCCACGAGGACACGAAGCTGAACATCGCCGTCGCGACGATGCCCGGCATGAGCAGCGGGAAGACGATCGTGCGGAGCACGGTGAACCGGCTCGCGCCGTCCATCGAGCCCGCCTCCTCCAGGTCGACCGGGATCGCGGAGACGTAGCCCTGCATCATCCACAGCGCGAACGGGAGGGTGTACGTGGTGTGGACGAGCGTCAGCCCGACGAGCGAGTCCGTGAGCCCGATGGTCCGCAGGATGAGGAACAGCGGCAGGATGATGAGGATCACCGGGAACACCTGGCTCACCAGGATCCAGCCGACGCCCGCCGCGCGGATCTTGCCGCGCAGGCGCGCGAGCACGTACGACGCCGGCAGCGCGATGACGATGACGAGCATCGTCGAGACGACCGCGACGATCGCGCTGTTCCACGCCGAGCGCACGAGGCCCTGCCGCGAGAGCGCCTGGGAGTAGTTCTCCCAGTGGAAGTCCTGCGGGATCAGGCTCACGGTGAGCGAGTTGAGCTCGCCCGACGACTTGAGCGAGGCCGAGATGAGCCACAGCAGCGGGAAGCCGAGGAAGAGGATGTAGAACGCCAGGGCCACGTACTGGGCCGGGCGGACGAGTGCGCGCACGGGTCAGCTCTCCTTCTCGGAGCGGAACTGCGACCGCAGGTAGATCGCGAGCAGGAGGACGACGACGACCACGAGGACCACGCCCATCGCGGCGGCGTAGCCGATGTTCCGGTTCTTGAACGCCTCCAGGTACGTGAAGAGCATCGGCAGCATGGTCCGACCGCCCGGCCCGCCCTCGGTGAGCACGTAGACCAGCGAGAACGAGTTGAAGTTCCAGATGAAGTTCAGCGACGTGATGGACGTGATGATCGGCCGCAGGCTGGGGAGCGTCACCGCCGTGAACCGGCGCCACGCGCCCGCGCCGTCCATCGCCGCGGCCTCGTGCAGCTCCTCCGGGATCTGCTGGAGCCCGGCGAGCAGCGTCACGGTGGTCTGCGGCATGCCGACCCACACCCCGACGACGATCACCGCGGGCAGCGCGGTGGAGAAGTCCGCGAGCCAGTTGACGTCGTCCGGGAGCCCGAGGGCGCCGAGGAACGCGTTGAGCGGCCCGGCGTTGGGCGAGTAGATCATCTGCCACATGATCGCCACGACGACCGGCGGCATGGCCCACGGGATGAGCGCGAGGACGCGCGTCAGCCCCTGGAGCCGGAGCCCGGAGTTGAGCAGGAGCGCGAGGCCCATCGCCGCGACGAGCTGGAGCAGCGTCACCGAGACGGCCCAGATCATGCCGATGCGGAACGAGTCCCAGAAGAACGAGTTGTCCGCGAGGCGCACGAAGTTGTCGACGCCCACGAACTGGTAGTCCGGGTGGCGCACGAGCCGGGCGTCGGTGAACGCCAGGGCCACGCCCATGACGAGCGGCGCGACGCTCAGCACGAGGATCGGCAGGAGCGACGGCATGACGAGCGCGATCGCCTCGCGTCGCTTGGCGCGCGCCATCCCGCCGGTTCGGCGCGGGGCGCCCCGGTCGGGCCGACGCGCTGCGGCGGCGTGCGGGTCGCCCGCCAGGGTCGGGGCGCTCATCGGCGGTCACCTCCGGTCGTGGCGGCCGTGGCGTCCTGCCCGACGGCGCCGCTCACCCCGCCCTGCGCCCCCGCCTCGGGCGTCGCGGCGGTCGACTCGCGCACGACGAGGCGCGGTCCGACGGCGGTGTGCCGCCCGGCCTGCGCGTCGCCGTCCACGAGGTCGACGACGAGCTCCGCGGCGATCCGCCCGCGCTCGGTCGAGCCGAGCGAGACGCTCGTGAGGCTGGGCTGGAACACCCGCCCGATCTCGGTGTCGTCCATGCCGGTCACGGCGACGTCCTCGGGGACCGACAGCCCGCGCTCGCGCACGGCCCGGATCGCGCCGATCGCGAGCAGGTCGTTGGCCGCGACGATCGCGTCGGGGCGGGCGCCGTCGTCGGTCCCGTCGAGGAGCGCGAGCGTGGCCGCGAGGCCCGCCGCGACGGTGAAGTCCGCCGCGACGACGGCGTCGGCACGCTCGCCCGTGAAGTCGTCGGCGCGCGTCGCGGCGTCGAAGCCGCGCTGCCGCGCCTCACCGGGCGTGGTGTCGAGAGGGCCGTTGAGGAACGCGAGGCGGCGGCGGCCGAGGCCGAGCAGGTGACGCACGGCCTCGCCGATGCCGCCCGCCGAGTCGGTGGACACGGAGTCGATGCCGCGGTCGGCCAGGGTGCGGCCGATGACGACGACGGGCACGGGTGCCTGCCGGATCTCCTCGACGAGCTCGTCGTCGGTGCGCAGCGGGCTGAGGATCATCGCGTCGACGAACCCGCTCGACAGGCTGCGCACGAGCTCGACGGTCGACCGCGTGGTGTCCCCCGTCGTCATGACGACCACGCGGTACCCGTGCGGCGCGAGCACCTCGTGGATCGCCGTCATCATCTCGACGTAGACGGGGTTGCCGATGTCGGCGACGGCGAACGCGACCTGGAACGTCTTCTTCAGGCGCAGCGAGCGCCCGATCGCGTCCGGGCTGTAGCCGAGCTCGGTGGCCGCGGCGCGCACCCGCTCGACCATCGCCGGGCTCGCGCCCGTCCCGTGCAGGGCGCGGGAGGTCGAGGCCAGGGAGACCCCGGCCCGCTGTGCCACCTGGATCAGCGTGGCGCGTGATGACGTCACTGTCGTCCACCTCGTCGTCGAAGGACCGTCGCGTTTTGGAAACGTTTCCAGATCGGCGACCATGACCGCTCTGGAAACGTTTCCGGATTGCGCACACTCTCGCACCCGCCGAGCCCGGACGTCAACCCCTCGGCACGCCCTCGCCGAGGACCGGGGCCCTGCCTCGCGCCTCCCCTGGGTACGGGGTTCCGCGTACGGGGGTTGTCCACCGTGGCGACGCCCCACCAGGCTCGAACCGACCCGACCATCGACGAAAGGTGCACCGATGCACACCCGAGCTCTGGCGTCGCCCTCCCCCGCGGCGGCCGCCGCGGTCGCCCAGCGCCCCGCGTCCCGTCCCCTCGCCCTGCTCCTCGCCGTCTTCCTCGTGCTCGCGGGAGCGCTCTCCTGGGCGGTCGCCGGGCCGGCGCAGCAGGCGCACGCCGCGACCTGCGCCCCCGCGTGGAGCTCCGGCGCCGTCTACCTGGGCGGCGCCGTCGTCTCCCACGGCGGCCAGAACTGGAAGGCCGGCTGGTGGACCCAGGGCGAGACGCCCGGCACCACCGGCGAGTGGGGCGTCTGGCGCTCCCAGGGCGCGTGCGGCGGCGGGACCGACCCGGGCAACCCCGGCAACCCCGGCAACCCGAGCGGCTTCGTCGTCTCCGAGGCCCAGTTCAACCAGATGTTCCCGAACCGGAACGCGTTCTACACGTACCAGGGCCTGGTCGACGCGTTGTCGGCCTACCCGGCCTTCGCGACGACGGGCGGCACCGAGGTCGCCAAGCGCGAGGCTGCGGCGTTCCTCGCCAACGTCGACCACGAGACCGGCGGGCTCGTCTACATCAAGGAGATCAACACCGCGAACTACCCGCACTACTGCGACGCCTCGAAGCCGTACGGCTGCCCCGCGGGCCAGAGCGCGTACTACGGCAAGGGTCCGATCCAGCTCAGCTGGAACTACAACTACAAGGCGGCCGGTGACGCGCTCGGCATCGACCTGCTCAACAACCCCTACCTCGTGGAGCAGAGCTCGGCCGTCGCCTGGAAGACGGGCCTGTGGTACTGGAACACGCAGTCCGGGCCGGGCACGATGACCGGCCACCAGGCGATCGTCAACGGCGCCGGCTTCGGCGAGACGATCCGCTCCATCAACGGCTCTCTCGAGTGCAACGGCGGCAACCCGGCGCAGGTGCAGTCGCGCATCGCGGCGTTCCAGCGCTTCGCGCAGATCCTCGGCACGACGACGGGCTCGAACCTGTCCTGCTGACCGTCCGTCCGGCGCAGACGACCGTGGCCCGTCCCGACTGGGGGGCGGGCCACGGTCGCGGACGACGAGCCCCGCCCGAGGCACCGGTAGGTTCGGCGGCATGAGCGCGCACCCGACCGCCGACGGCGTCCGATGCCCCTGCCTGTCCGGCGACGCCTACGGGGCGTGCTGCGGCCGCTACCACGCGGGCCTGCGACCCGGCCCGGACGGCGCGGCACCGGGCCCGCACGCCCCGACCGCGGAGGCGCTCATGCGCTCGCGCTACAGCGCGTTCGCCGTCGGCGACGCCGGCTACCTGCGCGCGACCTGGCACGCGTCCACCCGGCCGGCCGACCTCGACCTCGACGACGACCTCGAGTGGCGCCGCCTCGACGTCCTGCGCACGGAGGCCGGCGGCCCGTTCGACACCACGGGCGTCGTCGAGTTCGCCGCGTACCACCGGTCGCGCACGGACCGCTCCGACCGCGGTCGGCTCCACGAGGTCAGCCGGTTCGTGCGCGAGGGCGACCGCTGGTACTACGTCGACGGGGCCCATCCCGCGTAGCCGACCGACCGCGCGCCCGTGGCCCGCCCCCGGGTCGGGACGGGCCACGGCGGGTCGCGAGAGCGCGGCCGGGCGGTCGGAGCGTCCTCAGAGGCGCGGGGCGCGACCCGTGAACGTCTCCGCCTCGGCGAGGTAGGCGTCGTGCACCTCGCCCGCGGCGAGCGCGGCGTTCACGGCGTCGACGGCGAGGCGGCGCTCGCGCTCCACCGCCACGGGGTCGCGGCGCAGCGACGCCCCCTGGTCCAGCAGGGTCGCCTGGACGTCACGGTGGTCGACCTCGCGCGGACGCGTACCGCTCTTCGCCGCCAGCGCCGCGAGCGTGCCCGCCGCGTGGCCGATGGCCATGACGCCGCCTTGCGTCCGGAAGGAGCCGTGCGCCGCCTGGTCCGCGGAGATCGCGCGGCCCGCCATCACGAGCCCGTCGAGCTCCACGGGGATGAGCGCCCGCTGGGGCACGTCGTACGTGTCCTCGAGGTCCTGCCACGTGCCCCCGCCCGTGTACCCCGACTTGCCCTTGAGGTTGTGGATGTCGATCGGGAAGTAGCCGCGCGAGACGACGTCGTCGAACTTCCGCCCGTTGACGACGTCCTCCCCGGTGAGCACGTACTCACCCGTGATGTGGCGGCTCTCGCGGATCCCGAGCGCCGTCCCGGTCCCCGCGAGCTGGGCGTTCTCGAACCCGGGCACCTTCTCGACGAGGAAGCGCGAGAGCGACATGACCTGGCGGCGGGCGTCGATCTCCGCGCGGGTGAGGGACTCCGCGTCGGTGGCGTCGACCTCCGCGACGCGCGTCGAGTTGAAGTGCAGGACGCCGTGGTGCGTGGTCGTGAGGAAGAGGATCGAGTCGCGGCCCAGGTAGAGCTCCTCGTCGGCCATGGCCTTGCCGACCATCTCGACGAAGCCCTGGCCGACGAAGTGGTCCTTCGGCTGCGGGAGCCGGGGCGAGTAGTCGGACACCGCGACGAACTCGGAGGCCCACTCGAAGTCCTCGGGGTGCTCGTCCATGTACCTCTTCACCGCGAGCGTGTCGACCCCCTCCATGTCGAACATGAGCGTCGCGGGCTGGGACAGCCCGTGACCGTTGCCGACGGTGTGGGCGGCACCGGCCCGCGCGGCGACGTCACCGTCGCCCGTCGCGTCGACGACGACCTTGGCGCGGATCTCGCTCCTGCCGCCCTTGTTCTCCACGACGACGCCCCGCACGGCGCCGTCCTCGACGATCGTGTCCGCGATCCAGGTGTGCAGGAGCGGGGTGCCGCCGGCCTCGAGGAACAGCGTCATGGCCGACCACTTGTACTGCTCGCGGTCGTAGAAGCACAGGTAGCTCCCGCTCCCGTGCGGGTTCGTGCAGCGGATGTGCCCCGTAGAGCCCCCCGCCGCCACCATGTGCCGGACGAAGTCGTACGGCACGCCCGCGATGACGCGCTCGTCCTTGAAGTAGAAGGGCGAGATGGGACCCAACCACCCGATGGTCGCCATGCCGCCGAGGAACCCGTACCGCTCCACGAGCAGGGTCTTCGCGCCCGTGCGTGCCGCAGCGATCGCGGCGATGAATCCGGACGGTCCGCCCCCGCAGACGATGACGTCGAAGTCGGTCGAGGTGGTGCTCATGGAGTGTCCTTCCTGGGTGGTGGTGCTCGTTGCCGTGCTGCTCGTGCCGTGCTGCGTCCCTGCGGCGGGACGGTGGGCCGGGACGGCCCGCGGGCCGTCCCGGTGGACCGGTGGTCAGCCGCCCGAGTAGGCGGACGCCGCCGTCTGGAGCGACGGGAGCGGGTCGGCTCCCTTGAAGACCGTCTGCTGGCCGGCCGACACCAGGGCGGCGCTCAGCTCGTTGAACCTCGTCGACGTGACCTCGGGGCGCCCGTGCTCGGCGATGTAGTCGCGCCAGGTGCGCAGCTCCTCGGCGTTGCCGAGGCTCGCGAAGTCGTCCGAGTCGTAGACCGAGGACCGCGAGGGCAGGACGCCGGCCTCGGCGAACGCCGTCGCCGACTCGACCGACGTGTAGTACTTGATGAACTCCCACGCGCCCTCCGGGTCCGAGGAGTTCGCCCCGATGCCCATCGTCTGGCCGGCGACCGCCGTGGGCAGCGGGCCCGCGGCGTCGAACGGCACCGGGACGACCTGCAGGTTCTCGCCGATCCCGTCCCCGGCACGCGCCGCGCTCACGCGCTGCGTGCCCTCGATCGCCATGCCGATGGTCCCCGCCGAGACCCCCTGCACGACGTCGTCGGCCGTCATGCTGAGCGCCTCGTCGCCGAACGCGCCGGCATCGTGGAAGTCGCTCATAAGGTCGAGCGCCGCGACGCCTGCGTCGCTCGCGAACGCGGGCTCGCCCGAGTCGTCGAGGATCTCGCCGCCGTTCGCCCACGTGAAGGGGATGAACTTCTCGACGAAGTCGGCGCCGAGGCCCTGGTCCGAGAACCCGATCGCGAGACCCGTCGTCACGTCGGTCTCGGCGCTCAGCCGTCCCGCCACGTCGACGAGCTCGTCCATCGTCGAGGGCACCTCGGCGCCGATCTCGTCGAGGAGGTCGGCGCGGTACCAGAGCATCCACGCCCGGACCTCCCACGGCACGGACATGACGTCGCCGTCGAACGTGACGCCGTCGAACGGGAAGATCGAGTCCGCCTCGAGCTCGTCGAGCTCGGTGCCCGCCACGTCCCCGAGGGGTTGGAGCGTGCGCGCGTCCACGTGCGTCGCGAGCTGGGTGCTGTACACGTTGAGGATGTCCGGGCCCTGGCCGCTGCTCGTCGCCCGGATGACCTCGGCGTCGATCTGCGCGTAGTTGATCGAGCGGACGGTCACGGTCACGTCGTCCTGGCTCGCGTTGAAGCCGTCGACGATCTCCTTGAGCGCCTTCCCGCGCGCGTCGTCGGCCGAGCTCGGGTCCAGGAACGTCCAGAGCTCGAGGTCGGACGAGCCGCCGGACGACGAGTCCCCGCCGCATGCGGCGAGCGAGAGGGCGAGCGCCCCGGTCGCTGCGAGCGCGACGGCCCTGCGGGTGGTGGAGGTACGCATGGTTCCTTCTTCCTTGAAGTGCGTGCGGAGGTGGGTGCTGCTCGAGGACGTGGGCGCGGCGCGCCGGGTCGGCGGGACCCGGCTCACCCCTTGGTCGCGCCCGCGGACAGGCCCGAGACGATGCGCTTCTCCATGAGGACGAAGAGCACGATCATCGGGACGACGGTGACGACGACGGCGGCGGTGAGCTGGCCCCACTCGATGCCGTACTGGGACAGGTAGTTGTAGAGGCCGACGGCGACCAGGCGCTTCTCGTCGGAGCTGACCATGGTCGAGGCGATGAGGAAGTCGTTCCAGACCGCGACGAACGCGACGACGGACGCCGCCGCGATGCCCGGCTTGGCGAGCGGCAGCACGAGCTGGACCATGATCCGCAGGTCGCCCGCGCCGTCGATGCGCCCCGCCTCCTCGAGCGAGCCGGGGATCGACTGGAGGAAGCCCCGCAGCATCCACAGCACGGTCGGGACCTGCCACGCGGTGTAGACGAGGATCATGCCGGCGTAGGTGTCGTACAGCCCGGTGCGAACCGCGAGGAAGTACAGGGGCACGAGGATCGCGATGCCCGGGATCATCGACGTCATGAGGATGAGGAACAGGCTCGCGTCGCGGCCGCGGAACGCGAACCGGGCGGTCGCGTAGGCGCCGAGCAGGGCGAGCACGATGGTCAGCACGACCGATCCCGCGGCGACGACGATGCTGTTGAGGAGGTAGCGCGGCACCTGGGACTCGAAGAGGACCTTGGTGTAGTTCTCGAGCGTCGGGGCGGCCGGGATCCAGCCGCTGTCCGAGAGCACCGCGCCCTTGCTCTTGAACGAGGTCGACAGCGCCCACAGGAGCGGGAGCACGGCGAACACGGACGCCGCGACGAGGCCGACGTACGCGAGCGGGCCGGCCGGCCGGTGCCGCCCGTGGGACACCGCACCTCCGCGGGGCCGCGACCGCCGTCCGGCCCGGGTCGAGGACGGCGTCGGCGCGGTCGCCGGCGCCAGGGTCGTGGTCGTCTCAGGCATCACGGTCACCCCGCAGCATCTTGATGTAGGCCAGGCCGAAGACGACGTTGAAGACGAACAGGATCACGCTGTACGCCGCGCCGAGGCCGAGGTTGAAGAAGCTGAACGACTGCTGGTAGGCCTCGAGGCTCACGAGCAGCGTCGCGTTGAAGGGCCCGCCGCCCGTGAAGGTCAGGACGAGCGTGACCATGTTGAAGTAGAGCAGCGTGAGCATGATCGCCACGACGAAGACCGTCGGCATGATCATGGGCAGGGTCACGGAGCGGAACCTGCGGAACGCGCTCGCGCCGTCCACCTCGGCCGCCTCGTGCAGCTCGGCCGGAACGCCCTGGAGCGCGGCGAGCGTGAGGATCGTCGCGAGCGGGTAGCTCAGCCACACGTTCACCAGGACGAGGGCGACCATCGCGAGCACCGGGTCGGCGAGCACGTCGACGCGGGAGCCGCCGAGGCTCCCCAGGCCCAGCGGCCCGTAGTCGGGGTTGAGGAGCCAGCGCCACAGGAGCGCGGCCACGGTCTGCGAGATGACCCAGGGCATGAGGATCAGCACGCGGAACACGCGACGGAACCTCGCGGGGCGGTCGAGCAGGTGGGCGAGGCCGACGGCGAGCGGGAGCGCGAGGACCAGCGACCCGAGCACGTAGACCATCGAGCGGCCGATCATGGCCCAGCCCTCGGTGGTGCCCAGCACCTGGGCGTAGTGCTGGAGACCGACGAAGTCCTCGACCTCGGTGTACCGGGTCTCGTGCACGGAGAGGTTGAGCGCGAAGAGGATGGGGAACACCGACACGATCGCGACGAGCACGACCGCCGGCGCGAGCAGCGCGACGGGCAGGCGGGTCGACCTCAGCGACCGGCGTCGGGGCGGGCGTGCCGGCGCACGGGCCGGCTCGACGTCCGCGGGGGGCGGCGTCGTGGGCGGGGTGGTCAGGCTCATGGTCATCGTCGACCTCCGGGCGGGACGGTCAGGCCTGCACGACGGCAGGTGGTTCGGGGACCGGGTCGGTGGCGGGTCGGGACACGTGCGGGACGCGCACGGCAGAGGAGGCGAGCAGGCCCTCGGCGACCAGGCGCGCCTTCGTCGCGGCGAGGTCCGGGCCGTAGACCCCGACGAGCGCGTCGACGGCCGGCCGGACGGCGAGCGCCGCCGCGACGTCGCCTCGGCGCAGCGCCTCGGCCTGGCGCAGGAACGGCTCCGGTCCCGCCTGCATGACTCCCGAGACGACACCGGCCCCCCCGGCCTCGACGACCTCGGGCAGCAGAGCGTCGTTCCCGGAGTAGACGACCGCCCCGGCGGGCAGCGCGTCCACCAGGCGACCCACGTAGTCGACGCCTGGGACGCTCACCTTGACCCCGTCGAGACCGGCCGCCACCACGACGGCGGCCAGGTCCTCGGGCGAGATGTCGAGGCCCGTACGGTCGGGAAAGACGTAGGCGAACAGCTCGCACCCGTCGAGGGCGCGGCGCAGTCCCGTGTAGTAGTCGACGAGCGCCGCGCGCGGCACGGCCGTGTAGTACGGGGTGATCGCCGCGAACCGTCGGGCGCCGAGCTCGTGCGCGCGCATCGCGAGTCGGACGGCCGCGTGCTCGGACGCGGCTCCCACGTGGGCGAACACGTGCTGGGGCCCGATCTCGTCGACGGCGGCCCCGATCACGGCGAGCCGCTCGTCGTCGGACAGCGTCACGAACTCGCCGGTCGTGCCGGCGACGAAGTGCGCCTCGACGTCGAGCGTCGCCGCCCGGGCGAAGAGCCGGCGGCACGACACGAGGTCGAGCGCGCCGTCCTGGCCGAACGCCGTCACCAGGGCGGGCAGCAGGTGAGGGGTGGTAGTCATGCGGGAAGCTCTCCGTCGGTCGGGGTCGAGATGCGGGCGTGGGCCTGCACCATGCGCGTGCGGGCGCCGAGCAGGTGCTCCTGCACCTCCGCCACGGCTTCCTCCACGCGGCCGGCCCGCGTCGTCTCGAGGATCGCGACGTGCGAGGCGAACGACGGGCCGAGGTCGATGTCCTCGGCGTTCGTGATCTGGAGGAGCACGGCGAAGGTGGGCTCGTACTGGCGCCAGATGTCGAACAGCCGCCTGCTGCCGGACAGCGCGTAGAAGGACGAGTGGAACGCGAGGTCGGCACGCGCGTAGTCGTCGTACCGGTCGTCGTCGGCCGCGGCACGCATGGTGTCGAGCGCGGCGAGCGCCGCCGCCCAGTCGGCCGCGTCGGCGCGCTGGTGCGCGAGGCGCAGCGCGAGGACCTCGATCGCCTCGCGGATCGCGTACAGCTCGACGATGTCGTCCGCGGTGAGCCCCGCGGCGAACACCTTGCGTCGTCGCGTGACGACGAGGCCCTCCGACTCGAGCTGGCGGAGCGCGTCGCGCACCGGGCCGCGGCTCACGTCGAACGACTCGGCGAGCCGCGGCTCGGCGAGGTGGGACCCCGCCGGGACCTCTCCCGCGATGATCATGTGCCGCAGCCTCTCGGCGATGTGGTCGCTCAGTGCCGTCGTCGGCACCGGTTCCACCGCTGTCCAGGTCATCGCCACGCTCCCCTCTGAACGTCAGCAGTCAACTGTTAACAGGTGACAGTAATCGATTACACCCGCCGCCGCAAGACCCCACCGCACCGACCGCCGTCCGGCGCGCGCCCTACGATGAGCGGCACGGCGAGCACAGCCGCCCCGGCGCACCCCGGACCGGTGCGCACGACCCCCGCCGAGGAGGCGCTCCCATGACCCGTATCGTCGACGTCGCCCGGCACGCGGGCGTGTCCACGGCCACGGTCTCCCGGGTCCTCAACGGCAAGAGCGTCCGACCCGAGCTCGCGGCCGCCGTCCACGCCGCGGTCGAGGACCTCGGCTACGTGCCCGACCGCACGGCGCGCTCCCTCCGCCGCCGCTCCAGCGACGTCGTCGCGCTCGTCCTGCCCGACGTCGAGAACCCGTTCTTCACGGCCGTCGCGCGCGGCGTCGAGGACGTCGCGCAGGAGGCCGGGTACTCCGTCGTGCTCTGCAACACCGACGACGACCCGGCCAAGGAGGAGCGCTACCTCGCGGTGGCGGAGCACGAGAACATGGCGGGCGTCGTCGTCGCGCCCGCGAGCGGGTCTCCCGAGATCGCCGCTCTGCGCGCCCGGCGCCGGGCGGTCGTCGTGATCGACCGCCGCGTGGGCCAGGACGTGGACCAGGTGCTCTTCGACAACGTCGCGCTGGGGCGGCGGGCCGCGCAGGCGCTGGTCGAGCGCGGGTTCCGGCGGATCGCGTGCGTCACGGGGCCGGTCGCGACGAGCACGGCGGTCGACCGCGCACGCGGCTGGCGGGAGGTGCTCGACGACGCGGGCCTCCCCGCCGACGACCTCCTCGTGCACGCCAACTTCCGCGTCGACGGGGGCTACGACGCGACCGTCGCCCTGCTGGCCCGGTCCGACCCGCCGGACGCGGTCGTCGCGACGAACAACCTGGTGGGCGTCGGGGTGCTCCGTGCGCTCGCCGACGCGCACGGCCGCCCTGCGGCGTCACCGGCCGACGCGGGGCGCGACAGGGGACCCGGCGACGGGCCCGCGCTGGGCGTCGGGATCGTGGGCGACCTCCCCTTCGCGACCTCGCGCACGTCCGACGTCGCGCTCGTGCCCCTGGACCCCCGTGCGCTCGGCACGACGGCGGCCCGGCTCCTGCTGGACCGGCTCGCGGGCGACGAGGAGCCGGCCCGGCAGGTCGTCCAGGAGACGCCCGCCGGGCCGTGAACGCCGGGCTCAGCGCGGTGCCGCGGCCTCCCGGGCCCCGACGTCGGCCGCCCGCCCCGCCTGCCCGAACAGGACCATGCGCTCCTCGAGGAGCCGCTGCGCCCAGCGCCGGCCCTCGGCGAGGTAGCCCGCGGGGTCCACGTCCCCGGGGGACTGCGCGAGCGCGACCCGGACGCCGGCGGTGAACGCCATGTAGTGGTCCATGCCCTGGTTGATCTTGCGCACCCCGAGGCTCGCCGCGCGCGCCTTCTCCGCGTCGGGGACGCCCCACGACTCGGGCAGGTCGCCGCCGTGCGCGTTGATGGTCGCGCGCAGGTCGGCCGGCAGGCCGGAGGACCCGTGCATGACGAGGTGCGTGCCGGGCACCCGGGCCGCGATGCGCTCGACGAGGTCCATGTGCAGGACCGAGCCGTCCGGCGGGCTCGTGAACTTGTAGGCGCCGTGCGACGTCCCGATCGCGACGGCGAGCGCGTCGACGCCGGTACGGCGCACGAACTCCGCCGCCTGCTCCGGGTCGGCGAGGACGATCTCGGCGTGGCTGCGCCCGTCCTTGGAGCCGCCGATGGTCCCGAGCTCCCCCTCGACGGACACGCCGTGCGCGTGCGCGTGCTCGACGACGCGGCGCGTGACCGCGACGTTCTCCTCGAAGCCGGCCGGGCGGCCGTCCGGACCGATCGAGCCGTCGATCATCACGCTCGTGAAGCCGGCGGCGACGGCCCGCGCGCAGGTCGCCTCGTCCGGCCCGTGGTCGAGGTGCAGGGCGACCGGCACGTCCGGGTAGGCGCCGATCACGGAGTGCAGGGCCGACCACCAGGTCCGGTCGTCGCCGTAGGGGTGCGACCCGGCGAGCGTCTCCACGATCACGGGGCTCGCCGTCGCGCGCGCGGCGTCGAGCACCGCGGTGGCCATCGCGAGGTCCGCGACGTTGAAGGCGCCGACGCCGTAGCCACCCCGGGCGGCGGCGTCGAGCAGGGTACGGTTCGTGACGAGGGTCATGGCTGACCTTCCTGTCGTGTCGTCGGGAGCGTGCCGCCCGGGCGGACGGCGACGGGTTCGTGCGGGCGACGGGCGGAGGCGACGTGACGCAGGACGACGACCGGACCGCGGGAGCGGGTGGCCGGTCCGTGCGGCTGGCCGACATCGCCGCGCGCGCCGGGGTGTCCATCAAGACGGTGTCGCGCGTCGTCAACGACGAGCCGCACGTCGCCGCCGCCACGCGTCGCCTCGTCGAGGACGCGATCGCCGAACTGGGCCTGGAGGGCGAGGCCCGCCCGCGGGGACGCAAGCGCCGGACCGGCGTCGTCGGGCTCGTGTTCCCCGACGTGCGCAACGACTACTTCGCCGCGGTGAGCCGCGCGCTCCAGGAGCGGCTGGCGAACGTCAGCCCGACGCTGCTCTCCGCCGACTCGGACGACGACCTGCACACCGAGGAGTCGATCCTCACGGCCTTCCGACGCCTCGACGTCGACGGCCTCGTGATCTTCCCGACCGGCGCACCGGGCCTGGTGGAGTTCGCGCAGTCCGTCCCGACCGTCGTCGTGGACCGCACGGTCCCCTCCGTCCGGGGTCTCGTCGACCACGTGCTGCCCGACGCCCGGCACGCGGCCGAGCAGCTCACCCTGCACATGATCGAGCAGCACCACGTGCAGCGGGTGTGCCTCGTGGCCGGAGACCTCGCGGTCTCCACCCTGCGCAACCGGCACACGGCGTTCCAGCGCGTCGTCAGCCGGACGGGGACCGAGAACCACGTCCTCGCCGGGCTCACGACGTCCGAGGAGGCCGCGACCGCCGCGTACTCGCTGTTCCGGACGCTCGAGCCGCCGTTCGGCGTGCTCGCGACGAACAGCCTCATGTTCTGGGGCGTGCTCACCGCGGCGCAGCGCCTCGGGCTCAAGGTGCCGTCCGACGTCGTGCTCACGACGTTCGACAACGTGCCCGGCGTGGGGACGACGGGCCTGGTGCCGACGAACGCCGTCGCGCCGGCCGCGACGCTCGCCGCGCGGACCGTCCAGCTCCTCACGGAGCGCATGAACAACCCGACGCTGCCGCCGCGCCTGCTCGACATGGACTACGACATCGCCTACGGCACGACGTGCGGCTGCGTGCCGATCGACCCGGCGCGCAACGTCCTCGGGTAGCGTCCGGCGGCGGGCCGCCGGGCCGGCCCCGCGGGGACGGTGCGCACCGGGCACGGGTCAGAGCGTGTGCGTGATGCCCAGCGAGGCGTAGTCGAGCACGATCGGCTCGTCCGTGACGGCCCGCGCCGCGGAGAGCACCTTCGCCGCGCTCTCCACCGCGACGCTCGTCTTGAACGCGTCGCGCAGGTTCGGGCCGACGGTGAGCAGGCCGTGGTTGGCCCATACGACCGCGTTGCGGTCCTCGAGGTAGCGCGCCATGTCGCGGCCGAACTCGGTCGAGTTGCTCAGCGCGAACGGCATGATCGGCACGTCGCCCTTGGTGTAGATGACCATGTTGACGAGCGCGCCGCGGATCGGCTCACCGAGCACGCCGAACACGTTCGCGTACGTCGGCTCGGTGTGGACGATCGCCTGCACGTCGGGGCGGGCGGCGTACACGGCGAGGTGGACCGTCACCTCGGACGACGGCAGCAGGTGGCCCTCGACGACGTTCGCGTCCTCGTCCACGACGACCAGGTCGTCGGGCGTCATGCGGTCGTACTCGAGGTCCGTCGGGGTGATGAGGAACGTCGACGTGCCGGGGATGCGGAGGCTGATGTTCCCCTGCGTGTTGAAGTTGAGCCCGAGCTTCACGGACTCCAGGCAGTACGC
The DNA here is from genome assembly GCF_051844275.1 of Cellulosimicrobium sp. CpK407. NCBI lineage: Bacteria > Bacillati > Actinomycetota > Actinomycetes > Micrococcales > Promicromonosporaceae > Cellulosimicrobium > Cellulosimicrobium sp. CpK407. Next base: position 68,179 of record NZ_JBGNYC010000010.1, on the reverse strand, counting down.
GAGGACGTCCTCGCGCGCGGCCTGCAGGTCGAACGTGTCCAGCGTGGTCATGCGATCTCCTTGAGTGCGGTGCCGTCGAGGGGCTCGACGGCGAGGGACGTGCTGACGGGGGTGAGGAGGCGGTGGAGCGAGTCGAACGTCGCGCGCTGCCGCGCGTACCACGCCGCGTGGCGCGGGTCAGGGCTCGCCTCGTGGAGGACGGGTGGAGCGGGCAGGTCGAGCACGTCCCGGAACGTGCCGACCCCGAGGGCCGCGAGCAGCGCGGCGCCCCGCCCCGCGGCCTCGCGCACGACGGCGCGCAGCGGGACGCCTGCGGCGTCGGAGCGCGCCTGCAGCGCGGCGAGGTTGGCCGAGCCGCCGCCGACGGCGTGCACCTCGACCGGGGGGACGCCACGCTCCGCGAGCGCGGCGCGGATCTTCGCGAGCTCGAACCCGGACGCCTCGACGAACGCGCGCGCGATCTGGGCGGTCGTCGTCTCGAGCGTCAGCCCGAGGAGCGCTCCGCGCGCCGCCGGGTCGTTGTCGAGCGTGCCGGAGCCCGCGAGGTACGGGGCGACGAGGAGCGGGGGCGGGTCCACCGCGCCGACCTCGTAGAGCGACGCCCAGGGGTCGATCCGGTCGTGGTGGACGATGGTCGAGAACCAGTCGAGCGCGAACCCGCCGGCGGCGGTCCCCGCGAGCGTGACCCACAGATCGTCGCCGACGGGGTAGGTCGCGAGCCCGGTGCCGTCGAGGCCGCCGGGGCGGGCGCGTGTCCCCACCGTGAGGCAGTCGCTCGACCCGAACGAGAACACGGCCCGGTGCCCGGGCCGCCCCCCGCCGCCCAGGAACGCCGCGGCCTGGTCGTGGACGCCGGCCACGACCGGCGTGCCCGGTCGCAGGCCCGTGCGCTCGGCCGCGTCCGCGGACACGGTGCCGACGACCTCGCCCGCGGCCACCGCCGGGGAGAAGAGGTGCCCGGGGACGTCGAGCGCGTCGAGGACGGCGGCCGACCAGGTGCGCGAGCGCACGTCGAACGCGCCGGTGCGCGCCGCCATCGTGAGGTCGACGGCGGGCGCCGCGCCCAGGCGGGTCGCGACGAAGTCGTCCATCGTGCGGACCGCCGCGGGCAGCGCGGCGTCGGGCAGGAGGTCCCGGACCTTGTGCACGGAGAACATGGGGTGCAGCGGCTGGCCGGTGATCTCCTGGGCGACGTCGTCGCCGAGCGCCTCCCGGAGCCGGGCCGCGGAGGCCGCGCCGCGGCCGTCCATGCTCAGCGGTGCCGGACCGAGCGCCCGGCCCGCGCGGTCGACGGGCACGACGGCCTCGCCCAGCGTGGAGAAGGACAGCGCCTCGACGGGGTCCGCGCGGACCGCGGGCTCGCCGACGACGTCGCGCACGAGCGCCTCGACGCCGTCCAGGACGGCCTCCGCGTCGACGTGCGCGCGGCCGGGTGCGGGTCGCACGACGGTGGTGCGGCGCGAGCGCGCGACGAGCTCGTTGCCGCTCTCGTCGTAGACGCCGACGCGCGTGCCGGTGGTCCCGAGGTCGATGCCGAGGTAGCTCACTTGACCGACCCCGCGAGCCCGTTCACCAGGTACCGCTGGATGAACAGATAGACGACGACGATGGGCACCGAGATGAGCACGAGCACCGCGAACAGCGCGCCCGGCTGGCTCAGGTAGATCCCCCGGTACGCGAGGGGGACGAGCGTCAGCGGCTTGAGGTCGTTGTCGCTGATCGCCACGAGCGGGAGGAGGAAGTCGTTCCACGTCATCATGAGCTGCCAGATGACGACGACGGCCGCCGCAGCCTTGCCGAGCGGGAAGTAGATGCGCCAGAAGATGGTCCAGGCGGAGGCTCCGTCGACGAGCGCGGCCTCGTACGTCTCGTCGGGGATCGCGAGGTACGTGGTGCGGATCATGATGACGGCGAACGGGAGCCCGAGCGCGGTGTAGGCGAGCACGAGGCCGAGGAGCGAGTCGTAGAGGCCGATCGCCTGGAGGATCTTGAAGACCGCCACGACGATGCTCGCCATGGGCAGCACGAGCGCGAGCAGCAGCCCCACGAACACGACGCCGCGGAACGGGACCCGCAGGCGGGCGAGGGCGAACGCCGTCATGGAGCCGAGGAGGACCACGAGCAGGATCGACGGGACCGACACCAGCAGGCTGTTCAGCAGGTGCTGGAGGATCGGGTTGGTCTCGAAGATCGTCACGTAGTTGCGCAGCGTGGGCTCCTCGGGGAGCAGCCCGAGCGCCGTCGTCGAGGGGTTGGACGTCGGCAGCAGCGAGATCCCGAGCACCATGACCACGGGGACCATCCACAGCACGGCGAGCGGACCGAGCAGCCAGTGCGACCACCGCGGCGGCGCCTCCACGTCCTTGCTGCGTCCGTGACCGCGGCGGCGGCGCCCCGCCACGACGGTCTCCCGCGCGGCGGCGTCGTCGGGCGCGCGCCCCGCGCGGGCGGTGCCGGAGCTGAGTGCCGTCATGACTTCTCCCCCGTGATGAACCCCGCGCCGAACGTGCGCAGCATCGCGACGGACGAGCCGATCGCGAGGACGAGCAGGACGACCGAGATCGTCGCGCCGTAGCCGAACGACTGGAGCTGGAAGGCTTCCTTGAACATGTACGTCGGCATGAGCTCCGACGCGTGGTTGGGCCCGCCCTCGGTGAGCACCCAGACGAGCTCGAAGGTCTTCAGCGACCCGATGATCCCGAGCAGGACGAGCGACAGGTGGGTGGGCTTGAGGAGCGGCAGGACGATCCGGCGGACCAGCGACCAGCCGCTGGCGCCGTCGATGCGCGCGGCCTCGAGGACCGAGTGGTCGAGGAGCTGGAGCCCGGCGAGGTAGAAGAGCATCGAGAAGCCCGACCACATCCACACGTTGACGACGATCACCGTGACGATCGCGGTCGACGGGTCGGACAGGTAGGGGCGCGTGAGGACCTCGAGGCCGGTGGCCCGGCCGAGCTGCGCGAGCACGCCGTTGAACGGGTCGAGCAGGCGCTGCCACACGATGCCCACGACGACGGGCGACAGGACGGCCGGCAGGAAGAAGATCGCCCGGTAGACCGTCCTCCCGCGCAGCCGGGTGTTGAGGAGCCACGCGAGCGTGAAGCCGATGACGGCCTGCGGCACGATCGTCAGGAGGATCCACAGCAGCGAGTTGCGCAGCGTGATGTGGAACACCGGGTCCTGCGCGAGGTCCGCGTAGTTCTGGACGCCCGCGGGCGTCCCGGCGTTGACGCCGTCCCAGTCGAGCGTGCTCGCCTGGACGTTGAACACGATCGGGTACACGACGAACACGGCGAAGAGCAGGAGCGCGGGGGCGATGAAGCCGAGCGCGACGAGCTGCTGGCGGCGACGCGTGCTGCGGCCCGTCGGCGTCGTCGCGCGCGACCCGGCGACCCGCGGCGTCGCCGCCGCGGGTCGCCCGGAGACGAGGGCTGCCATCGTCAGCCCAGCCCGTCCTGGACCGCCTGGACCGACGCCGCGGCCTCCTCCGGCGTCGACTGGCCCGCGGCGACCGCGGACAGCGCGTCGGCGACGGCCGTGTCGATGTCCGGCGACTCGAAGTAGCGCGAGTACTGCACCTCGGGCATCCAGTCCTCGGTGAACGTCGTCCACATCTCCTGCTGCTTGTCGCTCGTGAACTCCTCGGGGTCGAGGCCCTGCACGGCGGGCAGGTCGTTGAAGGTGTTGATGAGCACCTGGGCGCCGTCGCCCGCGATCCAGTCCGTGAGGACCTGGCACGCGAGGTCGGGGTTCTTCGCGTCCTTCGAGATGCCGAGCGCGACGTCGATGCCGCCGACGAGCTGCGGCTCCGGAGCCCCGCCCGGGATCGTCGGGAAGAGGAAGGGCTCGTAGCCCTCCATGCCCTGCGAGAGCGGCGGGATGTCCGAGCGCGAGGGGTCGGACTGCTGGATCCACCACGCGCCGAGGGGGATCATCGCGGCGTTGCCCGCCTCGAACTGGTTGACGCCGTTCGGGTAGGCGTCGAGGGCGAGGGCACCCTGCTGCGCGATCCCGTCGGTGAACAGCTTCTGCCAGTACGTGAACGCCTCGACGACGCCCGGGTCGGTCCACGACGCCTCGCCCGACTCCGCCTGGTAGACGAGCCCGGGCTCGATGTTGTTGGCGATCTGCAGGAACACGACGTTCCGCAGCCACGAGTCCTTCGCGGGCAGCAGGAACGGCGCCGCCGAGCCGCCGCCGAGGGTGTCGACGGCGCTCTCGAGGTCGGCCCACGTGGCCGGCGGCTCGATGCCCGCCTCGTCGAGGAGGTCGGAGTTGGCCCAGAGGTTCACCGTCTGCACGAGGAGGGGCAGCGCGTAGTAGTGCTCGTCGCCCTCGGGGTTGCCCATGCGGGCCTGCTCGAGGCCGATGGGGAAGAACTTCGACTCCCAGTCGTCGCCCCAGGTCTCGGCCGCGCAGTCCTCCAGCGGCATGAGGTTCTCCCGGTACTGCTGGGTCAGCGCGCCGGGCTGCAGACCCACGATGTCGGGCATCGTGCCCGAGCTCGCGCGGGTCTGCAGGTCGACGACGTACTCCGGGTAGTTGAAGATCGTGGCGTCGATCGTGACGTCCGGGTTGGCGGTGGTGAACGCGTCGATCATCTGACGCGTGGTCTGCTCGATCGGGCTCCAGGAGCGGAACGACACCGTCGTCCCGCCCTCGCCCCCCTGGCCCGACTGCTCAGGATCCGCGCCGCCCGCGCACGCCGCGAGCGACGTGACGATCGTGAGCGCGACTCCGGCCTGGATGCCGCGGCGCGCAGTTCGGGGAAGCTTCATCGCGTCCGTCCTCTCTCCGTCGTTGGATGCGAGGGCCTCATCGAACGTCTCCGGGTCGAGGTCGTCAACGGCTCCGCCGACCCCGTCGCCGCCGTGCCGGCCGCGTGTCGTCCGTGCCTGTCCGGTGGCCGCCGCCACGCGAGCGCGGCGTTGTCGCCGGTGCCGAGCCACGGGCCGACAGCGCGGTGTCCGTTGTCCGACAACGGCACCACCGCCGAGCGCGGAACGGTGCGGCGCGCGCCGCCGGGGCCGGCACCGCCGGGGCGGGTGACAACCGGTCTCGCCGTCGCTGTCCCAGGGCGGCGCGGGGCGGGCCCCGACCCCGGGACGGCGCGCCGACACCCAGGTCACAGTTGCGTCAACCCTCGAATTCGTCTCACATGGCGAGACATCGCGGAACAAGAGCGCAGGTCGGGGCGACCGTTGTTTCTGTAATCGATTTCTGTCATGCTGGTCGGCATGCCCAGACCTCCCGTGACCCCGGGCCTCGTCGGCGTCGACGTCGGCACCTCGAGCACCAAGGGCGTGCTCGTCGGACCCGACGGCGCGATCCTCCGCTCGACGACCCGCGCCCACACCGTGGACCGGCCCGCTCCCGGCCACGTCGAGATGGACGCCGCCGTCTGGTGGGACGAGCTCGTCGCGATCGTCACCGAGCTCACGGCCGACCTGGCCCCGGGCGCCGTCCGCGGCTCCGACGTGCCCGCCGACCTCGAGGTCGCGGCCGTCGGGGTGTCGGGCATGGGTCCGTGCGTCCTGCTCACGGACGACGTCGGGACGCCGGTGCGCCCGGCGATCCTGTACGGCGTCGACACGCGCGCGACGCGTCAGATCGCCGCGCTCGACGCCGCGCTGGGACGCGCGACCGTCCTCGACCGCTGCGGCTCCGCGCTCTCGTCCCAGGCCGCGGGACCCAAGATCGCCTGGGTCCGCGAGCACGAGGCCGAGGCCTGGTCCCGCGCCCGGCGGCTGTTCATGCCCGCGTCCTACCTCGCGTTCCGGCTCACCGGCGCCTACGTGCTCGACCACCACTCCGCGTCCCAGTCGACGCCCCTCTACGACCCGCGCACGCACGAGTGGATCGACGACTGGGCCGACCTCGTCGCCCCCGGCCTCGAGCTCCCCGCCCTGCGCTGGCCGGGCGAGGCCGCGGGCGTGACGCGCGAGCCCCTCGCCGGGGTCCCGGCAGGCACGCCGGTCGTCACCGGGACGATCGACGCCTGGTCCGAGGCCGTGAGCGTCGACGCGACGCACGTCGGCGACCTCATGCTCATGTACGGCACGACCCTGTTCCTCGTCGCCACCGTCGCCGAGCCCCTGCGCAGCGAGACGATGTGGGGCACCGTCGGTGCCTACCCCGGGACCCACAACCTGGCCGGGGGCATGGCGACGTCGGGAGCGATCACGTCGTGGCTCCGCGACCTGACCGGGGCCGGCTACCCCGAGCTGCTCGCCGAGGCCGCTGCCTCCGGGCCGGGCGCGCGCGGCCTCCTCATGCTCCCCTACCTCGCGGGCGAGCGGACCCCGGTCCAGGACCCCGACGCGCGGGGCGTCGTCGCCGGCCTCACCGTGACGCACACGCGCGGCGACCTCTACCGCGCGGCGCTCGAGGCCACGGCGTTCGGCGTGCGGCACAACGTCGAGACCCTGCGCCACGCCGGGGCCGACATCTCCCGGGTCGTCGCCGTGGGCGGCGGCACCCAGGGCGACCTGTGGACGCAGGTCGTCTCCGACGTGACCGGGCTCCCCCAGGTCGTCCCGACGCGGACGATCGGCGCGAGCTACGGCGCCGCGATGCTCGCCGCCGGGCTCGTGCACGAGGAGGGGCGGCTCCTCGACGTCGCCGCGTGGAACCCCCCGGCACGTGTCGTCGAGCCCGACCCGGGGACGCGCTCCGCGTACGACGAGCTCTACGGCCTGTACCGCGCCCTCTACCCGGCGACGCGCGACGTCGTGCACGCGCTCGCCCGCCGGACGGGCCGCACCGCGGGTCCCGCCGCCCCGGAGCGCCCCTCCGCCACCCTCTCCACCCACCGCGCCACTCTCGAAGGAGCACCCGCATGACCAGCACCTACGCCGTCCCCGAGCTCGCACCGGAGGCCCGGGCCCCCGAGCGCACGGTCTACCTCGTCGCGTCGGGCGACCTGCGCGAGTCCGCGAACGTCGCGGGCTGGCCGACGCAGGTGGAGCTCGAACGCGTGCTCACCGACGCGTTCGCGGCGAACGGCTGGAAGGTCGTGCGCGCCAACGACGTCGACCCCGAGACCGGGCACGGCTTCATCAGCTCGCAGCGCATGGGGCTCGACGTGTTCGCGACCATCCCGCCCGACGCGCCGCTCGTCGTCGCCGAGGCGGTGTGGCAGTACAGCCACCACGTGCTCGCCGGCCTGCGCACGCACCGTGGCCCGATCCTCACCGCCGCGAACTTCGCGGGCGACTGGCCGGGGCTCGTCGGGCTCCTGGGCCTGAACGCCGGCCTCACCAAGATGGGCACGCCGTACTCGACCGTGTGGACCGTCGACGGGACCGACGCCTGGTTCCAGGACGCGATCCGCTCGTGGGTCGCGACCGGGACGATCGCGCACGACGACTCCCACGTCCACCCGCTCCCCGCGCTCCCGGACTCCCCGGAGAAGCAGCTCGGCGAGGCCCTCGCGGCCCAGCTCCTGCGGGAGAAGGCGATCATCGGCGTCTTCGACGAGGGCTGCATGGGGATGTACAACGCGATCTTCGACGACGAGCTGCTCAACGGGCTCGGCATCTACAAGGAGCGTCTGTCGCAGTCCGCGCTCTGGGCGGAGATGCAGCGCGTGACCGACGACGAGGCAGACGCGGTCCAGCGCTGGCTCGAGGACGCGGGGATGACCTTCCGGCTCGGGACCGACGAGGCGACCGAGCTCACGCCCGCGCAGCTCCGCTGGCAGCACAAGATGTACGTCGCGGCCCTCCGGATCGCCGACGACTTCGGGCTCGACGCGGTCGGCATCCAGTACCAGCAGGGCCTCAAGGACATCTGTCCCGCGTCCGACCTCGCGGAAGGGCTGCTCAACAACGTGCAGCGCCCGCCGGTCCGCTCGCGCGACGGGCAGCGGATCCTGTGGGACGGCCAGGCGTTCCCCCACTTCAACGAGGCCGACGAGGGCGTCGCCGTCGACGCGCTCGTCACGAACCGGCTGTGGACGGCGATGGGGCTCGACCCGGCCACCACGCTGCACGACGTGCGCTGGGGCGAGGAGTTCGACGGGCAGTTCGTGTGGGTCTTCGAGATCTCCGGCTCGGTACCCGCCTCGCACCTCGAGGGCGGCTACGCGGGCGCGGAGGGCTGGCGCCAGGATCCCGTCTTCTTTCCGGCCGGCGGCTCCACCCTCAACGGGGTCTCCCGGGCCGGCGAGATCGTCTGGTCCCGCGTCTACATCGCCGACGGCGTCCTGCAGGTCGACCTCGGCCGGGCCTCGGCGTTGTCGCTCCCCGAGGAGGAGACGCGTCGGCGCAAGGAGGCGACGAACCCGGAGTGGCCGATCATGCACGCCGTGCTCCACGGCGTGAGCCGCGACCAGTTCATGGCCCGCCACAAGGCGAACCACCTGAACGTCGCGTACGCGCCCGACGCCGGCACCGCGGACCGCGCGCTCGAGGCCAAGGCCGCGTTCTTCGCCGCGCTCGGCATGCCGGTCCACCTGTGCGGGGACAGCGCGCTCACCCGGTGACGGGTCGGCGCGCGCCGACGGCGAGCACGACGCCGGCGGCGAGCGCCGCGCCCAGGAGCGCGCCGGCGGTGTTCATCACGACGTCCTGGACGGTCGGGACGCGGCCCGGCAGGATGTTCTGGGTCAGCTCGATCGCGACCGACAGCGCGCAGCCCGCGAGGGTGACGACGCCGACGGTGCGCCGCACGCCCAGGGGTGCGCCGCGCCGTCGGGCGGTCGCGCCGCGCAGGAGCGGGACCCCGAGCACGCCGAAGGGCCCGAACATGACGACGTTCGCGAGCGCCTCGAGCACCGGGAGGGTGATCGGGATCCCGAGGCCGTGGAGGAACCCGAGGGTCGCCGTGGCCCAGCCGGGCGCGTCGGTGGACTGCGGCGACGGCCACAGGGTCACGACGAGGACCGCGGCGAGGTAGGCGGCGAACGTCCAGGTCAGCAGGCGCATCGCGTCAGCGTACGAGGGCCGTCGCGGGACGGGGCGCCTCCTGCGGAGCGCGCACGATCCCTCCACCGGTCCCCCTCCTCGCCGAGCGTGTCACCCGGACCCTCGGTTCACTGGCGCCATGGCCTCCCTCGGTTTTCACGCGTCCCACGAGCAGATCGCCCCGGGCCCTCTGCTGGGTGCCGCACGGCGTGCCCAGGAGGTGGGGTTCGACGCCGCGATGTGCTCCGACCACCTCGCGCCCTGGAGCGTGCGGCAGGGCGAGTCGGGGCACGCCTGGTCCTGGCTCGGCGCCGCGCTCGCCAGCACGGACCTGCCGTTCGGCGTCGTCACGGCGCCCGGCCAGCGCTACCACCCGGCGGTCGTCGCGCAGGCGGTCGCGACGCTCGGTGCGATGTTCCCGGGCCGGTTCTGGGCGGCGCTCGGCTCGGGCGAGGCCATGAACGAGCACGTCACGGGCGACCCGTGGCCCACCAAGGCCGAGCGGGACGCACGCTTGCGCGAGTGCGTGGACGTGATCCGCGCGCTGCTCGCGGGCGAGGAGGTCACGCACCACGGCCACGTCACCGTGGACCGTGCGCGCGTGTGGTCGCTGCCCGACGTCGTCCCGCGCCTCGTGGGCCCGGCCGTCACCCCGGCGACGGCGCGCCGGCACGCGGACTGGGCCGACGGTCTCGTGACCGTCAACCAGCCGGTCGAGTCGCTGCGCCGTGTCGTCGGCGAGTACCGCGACGCGGGCGGCCGGGGGCCGCTGGCCCTCCAGGTCCACGTCGCGTGGGGCGACGACGACGAGGCCGCCTTCGCCGTCGCGCACGACCAGTGGCGCTCCAACCTGCTGCCGCCGAGCGTGAGCTGGCACCTGGAGACGCCCGAGCAGTTCGACGCCGTCGCGGACCTCGTGCGTCCGGAGGAGGTGCGCGGGACGGTCCTCGTCGAGCACGACGCCGAGCGGTTCGCGGACCGCGTCGCCGAGCTCGCGGCGTGCGGGTTCGACGAGGTCTACCTGCACCACGTGGGGCAGGAGCAGGACGCGTTCCTCGACGCGGCGGGCGAGACGCTGCTGCCGCTCCTGCGGACGGCGACCACGACGACCGGCGGGGGTGCGGCGTGAGGATCAGCGACACGGGCGACCTCTGGTGGAAGAACGCGGTGGTCTACTGCCTGGACGTCGAGACGTTCATGGACTGGGACGACGACGGCGTGGGCGACCTCGCCGGGCTGGTGCAGCGCCTCGACCACCTCGCCGACCTCGGGGTCACGTGCCTGTGGCTCATGCCGTTCTACCCGACCGCCGACCGCGACGACGGGTACGACATCACCGACTTCCTCGCGGTCGACCCGCGGCTCGGCGACGTCGGGGACCTCGTCGAGCTGGTCCGGACGGCGCACGACCGCGGCATCCGCGTCATCGCCGACCTCGTGGTCAACCACACCTCCGACCGGCACCCGTGGTTCAAGGCCTCGCGCGCGAGCACGGACAACCCGTATCGCGACTTCTACGTGTGGCGCGCCGACGAGCCGCCGCCCACGACGGACCAGGTGATCTTCCCCGACCAGGAGGAGGGCATCTGGACGAAGGACGATCGCACGGGCGAGTGGTACCGCCACCGCTTCTACCGCCACATGCCGGACCTCAACACCGCCAACCCGAAGGTCCGGGACGCGATCGCGAAGACGATGGGCTACTGGATCCAGCTCGGCCTCTCGGGCTTCCGGGTCGACGCCGTCCCGTTCTTCCTCGGGGACGCGGCGGCGAACCCGTCGGACGAGATCGAGGACCCGCACGACTTCCTGCGCGCGCTGCGCTCGTTCCTCTCGCGCCGCGCGGGCGACTCGATCCTCATGGGCGAGGTCAACCTGCCGTTCGCGGAACAGCGCCTCTACTTCGGCGACGACGGGACGGGGGACGGGAGCGAGTCCGGACCGTCGAGCTCCGAGCTGACGCTCCAGTTCGACTTCAACGGCATGCAGGCGCTGTACCTGTCGCTCGCGCGGCACGACGCCGGTCCGCTCGCCGCGTCGCTCGCCGCGCGCCCCCCGATCCCCCACGACGCGCAGTGGGCGACGTTCGTGCGCAACCACGACGAGCTGACGCTCGACAAGCTCTCCGACGACGAGCGCCAGGAGGTCTTCGCCGCGTTCGGACCCGAGGAGGACATGCAGCTCTACGGGCGCGGCCTGCGCCGTCGGCTCCCGCCCATGCTGGGCGGCGACCCGCGCCGCGTCCGGATGGTGTACTCGCTGCTCTTCGCGCTCCCGGGGACGCCGGTCCTCTTCTACGGCGAGGAGATCGGCATGGGCGAGAACCTCGCCGCTGACGGACGGCTCGCCGTGCGGACCCCGATGCAGTGGACGTCGGAGCGCAACGGCGGCTTCTCGCGCGCCCCCGCGCGCCGGCTCGCGGGGCCCGTTCCCGGCGACGGCTACGCGCCCGAGCACGTCAACGTCGCGGACCAGCGGCGCGACCCGGACTCGCTGCTGACGTTCGTGCGCCTGCTCGCGCACCGCTACCGCGAGTGCCCCGAGCTGGGCTGGGGCGAGGTCGACGTGCTCGACCAGGCGGAGCCGTCCGTCCTCGCGCTGCGCAGCACGTGGCAGGAGGCGTCGATGGTCACCGTCCACAACCTGTCCGCGAACCCGGTCGTCGTCCGGCTCGCGCTCGGCGACCTGCCCGCGGAGGCGCGCCTCGTCGACCTGCTCGACGCGGACGACGTCGAGCCGGACCCCGACGGGACCGCCGAGGTCCGGCTCGACGGCTACGGCTACCGCTGGCTGCGCGTCACGCACCCGGGCACGCGCCGGCTCCTGTGATCCGGCGTCCGTTCAGCCGCACCCGGGAGCGCCGCGCGGACCGTCCTCAGTCGTCGTGGCTCGGCTCGTCCGGGCCGACCGGCCGGCCCGGCGACGACGGCCAGTCGGGCGGCGAGTCGGGGACCGGGTCGGACGGTCGCGGCTCGCCGGGGACCGGGTCCGCGTGGCTCGGGTCGCGCGGCGGCTCCGACGGGTCCGGGGGCGGTCCCGGGGACTTCGGCGGCTCGACGGTCGGCTCCGCGGGCCGCACGGGCTCGACCGGTCGGCCTGGGTCGGCGGGCCGGTCCGGGTCGGCGGGGCCGGGGCTGTTCGTGGTCATGGCTGCTCCTCCGCTGCTCGCGGCGCCCGGTCGGGCGTCCCTTCGACGCTAGGCAGGTGCGCGCCCGCTCGCTCGCCCCGGCGACCCTTCCTGCCCCCGCACGCCGCGGTGCGTTCCTGGCAAGACCCGGCGCGCGACGCGGACGGAGCACCGGCACCTCGGCCTTCGCCGGACAGCGCCCGTTCCGAGCGACGAGCGGTGTCACGGGTCAGCCCTCGTCGCTGACGCACCGTCTCCGCCCTGGAGCACGGCGGCCACGATCTCCTCGACCGTGGCGGTGTCCGGCGTCTCGCCGGCGAAGAGCAGGTGCCCGGTGCCGATAAGGGTGCGCGCGAGCATGTCGGGATCCAGGTGCGTGGCGGACGACCCGGAGGCCGTCTCGTCCCGGAGACGCTGTGCGAGGGCGACGGCCGCCTCGGTCAAGACCGGGATCCCGCGCGGGGTCGAGGACCGGAGGCGTGCGCGCAGGCCGTCTCGGGCGATCGTCAGGCGGACGAGCTCGAGCGTGACGGGCGTGAACACCACCTGGAGCGCACGGACCATGGTCGACGCCTGGTGCACCTCGGCGAGTCCGGCGAGGTCCGCCTCGACCCGCGCGACGTGCGTGCGCACGAGCTCGGCCAGGAAGTCGTCGAAGTCGTCGAAGTGCCGGTGCAGCACCCCTTTGGCGACGCCGGCCTCGTCGGTGACGGACCGGCTCGTCAGTCCGCCCGCGCCGTCGCGCACGAGGACGCGCTGCGCCGCTGCGAACAGCTGTGCCTGAGCGTCGCGCAGGGCCACTCCGGTCGGCATCCTTCTCCCGTCACGTCGACAGTGGGCATGTGCCCACTTAAAGTGGGCGCATGGTCACTCTATCGCCGTCGCCCGAACCCATGCCGCACCAGCAGCGCCGGATCGCCGAGTCCTTCGGGACCGACGCCACCCGGTACGACCGCACTCGACCTCACTATCCGCGGGCCCTCGCCGACGCCGTCCTCGACGGGCTCGACGGTCGACGCGTCCTCGACGTCGGCATCGGGACCGGGTTGTCCGCGCTGCCGTTCCGAGCGGCCGGGGCCGACGTCGTCGGTATCGAGGTCGACGAGCGGATGGCCGAGGTCGCGCGGTCCAAGGGGTTCGTCGTCGAGACCGCCAGGTTCGAGGAGTGGGACCCGGCGGGACGCACGTTCGACGCCGTGATCGCCGGGCAGACCTGGCACTGGGTGGACCCTGACACCGGTGCCCGGCAGGCGGCACGGGTCGTGCGCCCAGGCGGCCGCATCGCCCTGTTCTGGAACGCCGCCGAGCCCGAACCGGCGGTCGCGTCCGCCTTCGCCCGGGTCTACCGGGACGTCGACACGGGCCTGCCGTTCACTCCCTTCGCCACGTCGGCCACCACCGGACAGGACCGGTTCCTCGAACCGGCCGAGGCGGGGCTGCTGCGGACCGGCGACTTCGCCCCGCCCGAGCGGTTGCAGCTCGCCTGGACCGCCACGATCACCCGGCAAGCCTGGCTCGACCAGGTCCCCACCAACGGTGGACACCACCTCATCCCCGCCGACCAGCTCACCCTGCTGCTGAACGGGCTCGGCGCAGTCGTCGACGCGCACGGAGGAACCTTCACGATGCGGTACACCACCCACGCCACCGTGGCGCGGCGCCTCTGACGGAGACGCACCGACGAGCGCCGCCAGGCGATCGGGTCCTTACGCTGGGCACGTGACCTCGTTCGCCTCGGACAACTACTCCCCCGCCCATCCCGACGTCCTCGCCGCGCTCGCCGCGGCGAGCGCCGGGCACGAGATCTCGTACGGCGAGGACCCGTGGACGGCGCGCCTCCAGGACGCCGTGAGAGCCCGCTTCGGCCCGGACGCCACCGCGTACCCGGTGCTCACGGGGACGGGTGCGAACGTCGTGGCGCTCATGGCGATGCTGCCGCGCTGGGGCGCGGTCGTCGCGACCGAGCACGCGCACCTCAACACGGACGAGAACGGTGCGCCCGAGCGCGTCGGCGGGATCAAGGTGCTCGCGGTCCCGGCGTCGGACGGGAAGCTGACGCCCGACGCCGTGGAGCGGTTCGCGGGCGACCTCGGCGACCCGCACCGCGCGCAGCCGCTCGTCGTGTCCCTCACGCAGGCCACGGAGCTCGGCACGCTCTACACGCCCGCCGAGATCCGCGCGGTGGCCGACGCCGCGCACGCGCGCGGCATGCGCGTGCACCTCGACGGGTCGCGCCTCGCGAACGCCGCCGCCGCGCTCGACGTGCCGCTGCGCGCCCTCACGACCGACGCGGGTGTGGACGTGCTGTCGTTCGGCGGCACCAAGAACGGGCTCGCGCTCGGGGAGGCGGTCGTCGTGCTCGACCCGTCGGCCGTCGACGGCGTCGAGTTCGTGCGCAAGGCGACGATGCAGCTCGCGTCCAAGATGCGCTACGTCTCCGCGCAGCTCCTCGCGCTGTTCGAGCCGGTGGGCGACGCCGTCGCCGAGGTCGACGAGATCGCGGACGCGGACGAGCTCTGGCTGCGCAACGCACGGCACGCGAACGCGATGGCGGCGCGCCTGCGCGCGGGGCTCGCGGACGTCGTCGTCCCCGCCGCGCTCGGGCCGGACGACGCCGTGCGCGCCACCCCGACCGGCCTCGCCTTCACGCAGCCCACGCTCGTCAACGCGGTCTTCGCGACGCTCCCCCGCGCGGCCGTGGAGCGCCTGCGCGAGCGCCACCGCTTCTACGACTGGGGACCGGGCGAGACCGCCGACCGGGTCGAGGTCCGGTGGATGTGCGCGTGGGACACGACCCCGGACGACGTGGACGGGTTCGTCGCGGACGTGCGCAGCGTCCTCGCGCTCGCACGCTGACCGGGCGAGGATGGGCGCCATGACTCCCGAGGCCCTCCCCACCCCGGACGACCTCGTGCACCTGCGCCGCTGCGTCGAGCTCGCGCGCGAGGCGCTCGACGACGGCGACGAGCCGTTCGGCTCGCTCCTCGTCGACCGCGACGGAGCCGTGCGGTTCGAGGACCGCAACCGCGTGAAGGACGGCGACGCGACCCGGCACCCGGAGTTCGAGATCGCCCGCTGGGCCGCCGAGCACCTGACGCCCGAGGAGCGTCGCGACGCGACCGTCTACACGTCCGGCGAGCACTGCGCGATGTGCAGCGCGGCGCACGCCTGGGTCGGGCTCGGGCCGATCGTCTACGCGTCGAGCACGACGCAGCTCGTCGGCTGGCTCGACGAGTGGCGCGTGGCGCCCGGACCCGTGCGCCCGCTCGCGATCGGCGACGTCGCGCCGGGCGTGCCCGTGCGCGGCCCGGCCTACGAGCTCGCCCCCGAGATCCGGTCGCTGCACGCGCGCCTCCACGGCGTGTCGTGAACCTGTCAGCACGACGTCGCGCCCTGCCGCGACCTCGCGCTGACAGGTCGCGTCAGCCGTCCAGCGCGGCCGCCACCGTGCCCGCCACCTCCGGGAGCGCGAGGTAGCCCGCCGGGCTGCCGTCGGAGAACAGCACGGCTGCCGCGTGGTGGCCCGGCGCCGCGTTCGCGACGACGAGTTCCTCGATCGCGGGCCTCGGCGGGTCGAGCGGGAACGCCGCAGGTCCGAGGCCGTGGAGCGCGAGCGCGTCCCGGCGGTCGCGCGCCGCGACCCAGCGGCGCACCGGCGCGGGCACGCGCAGCGGGGCGCGCGCGGCGAGGACGTCGCGGATCGCCCGGATCGCGAGCGGGGAGCCCAGCGTGAGCAGCAGCGGCACGTCCCACCGCGCGGCGTCGGGGTGCTCGCGCAGCACCGAGTACGCGACGACCGACCCGAGCGAGTGCGCGACGACGACGGCCGGGCCGTCGGTCGGGATCGCGGCCGCGAGCGCGTCGTCGATCGTCCTGCGCACGGCGTCGTCGTGCAGGTACGCCCACACGTCGCGCGCGAGCAGCACGACGACGCCGCTGCTCAGGCCGGGCACGTACCGGTCGAGCGCGGACAGCAGCAGGTTCAGCCACTCCCCCGCACCGACCCCGGCGCCCTCGGGGCGCGCCGGCACGCCCGCTCCCGCTCCCCGCAGCACCTCCTCGACGACGGCCGCGACGAACGCGAGCTCGTCGCCGGGCAGGACATCCAGCGCGTGCACCGTCACCGGCGGCGGCTCCACGTCGCCCGCGACGAGCCCCGCGAGGGTGTCGCCGTAGAAGACGAACGACGTGTCGGCGTCGTGCAGCACGCGGCTCGATCCCGCCGCGCGCAGCCCCGCGTCCAGCACGGTGGTCCAGGTGCGGTCAAGGACGTCGGCGTCGAGGCCCTGGTTGTCGCGGCCGTGGACGAGCACGAGTCGGGTCACGCGCCCGAACCTACCGGCTGCCGGTGCCGCCCGGAGGGTCTACCGTCGCCCCAGAAGCGGGCCCCCGCCCCCGAGCCCCCGGAGGTACTCATGACCGACCCGACCCTGACCGAGCACAGCACGACCGCCGAGATCCACGTCGCGCGGCCGCCGCAGGTCGTGTGGGCCGAGCTGCTGCACCCGAGTGCCCGCTGGATGCTCGGCATGAACGTCGAGACCGACTTCCGGCCCGGCAGCCCCGTCACGTTCGAGGGGCACTACATGGGCCGCGAGTTCGCGGACTGGGGCACCGTCGTCGCGGTCGAGCGCCCGCGGCTGCTGCACTTCACGCACTTCTCCCCCACGATGGGCCTGCCCGACCTCCCCGAGAACTACCACGACATCGCCATCACGCTCGAGCCGGACGACTCCGGGACGCGCGTGCGCGTCGTCGAGCGCAACATCGAGACGGCCGAGCGCGCGGAGCGCGCGCACGCGCTGTGGACCAAGGCCCTCGCGACGCTCGCGGGCCACGACTGAGGTCAGGCGCCACTCGCGGCGACGACGACGGGTCGGTCACCCCGCGGGGTGACCGACCCGTCGCCCGTCGCGGTGGGCGACGGCGTCATGCCCGTCAGGCGGTCCGGAGGCGCCTCGTCACGGTGAGCAGCGCGGCCCCGCCGAGGACGAGCAGCGCGCCCAGGCCGACGAGCCCGCCCGTGGTCGCGCCGGTCACGGCGAGACCCCCGGTCGTGCTCGCCGTGTTGGTGAGCGTCACGTCCGCCACCTCGCCGACGGCGACCGTCAGCCGGGTGGTGCGCTCGCCGTCGACCGTGAAGGCCGGCGTGCCCCACCGGACGCCGTCGATGCTCGGCAGGTCCACCTCGCCGAGCGTCACGACGGTCCCCTCGGGGAGGTCCGCGGGGCCCGTGACGACCGTGCCGTCGGCGCGGACCGTGAGGCGCCCCGACGTCGGGCCGTCGTAGAGCGTCCCGCCCGGGACGTCGGCGGTCCAGGCGACCGTGAACGTGGTGTCGTCGGGCACCCGGCCCGCGGCGCTCCCGGTGACCACCTTGTGCACGGCGAACCCGCCGACGAGGTGCGCGTCGTTCGCGGTGTTGGTCAGGGTGACCGCGACCGCGGTGTCCGCGACGACCGTGACGGTCGCCGGGTCGACGGCCACGCCGTCCACCGTGAACGTCGGCGCGCCCCAGAGGACGCCCCGGACCTCCGGCAGCGGGGTGCGCTCGGTGAACGTCGCCTCGGTCCCTGCGGGCAGGTCCTGCGGCCCGGCGACCACGGTGCCGTCGGCGAGGACGGTGAGCGTGCCCTCCGTGGCGCCGTCGTACTCGACCCCGGCCGGGAGCACGGCGGTCCAGTCGACCTGGAACGCCGTGCCGGCCGGGACGAGGCTCGCGGCGTCGCCACCGACCTCCTTGTGCACGGTGAACCCGCCGGCCTGCGCGACCGCCGTGTTCGTCACCGTGACCGCCACCGGGGCGCCGGCGGCCCCGACCACGACCGTGGCCGGGTCGAACGACGGCGTGCCCCACGCGATACCGGGGACGGCGGGGAACGTCGGCTCGGCGAGCGTCACGGCGGAGCCGTACGGCAGCTCGGGCCCGTCGACGACCGTCCCGTCCGCGAGGACCGTGAGCGTGCCGCTCGTCGGGCCGTCGAACGCGACGCCGTCGGGTACGGTCGCCGACCAGGTCACGGTGAACGCCGTGTCCTCCGGGACCGCGCCGGCCGCGGCGCCGGTGAGCGCCTTGGCGACGGTGAACGTGCCGAGCACGGTGTCCGCGGTGTTCGTGACGGTCACCGCCACCGGCTCGCCGTCGTTCTCCGTGATCGTCAGCGCGCCCTCGGGGTCGAGGCTCGGCTCGCCCCACGCGACGCCCGGGACCTCCGGCAGCGGCGTCTGCTCCGCGAACGTCACGACCGTGCCCACGGGCAGGTCCGTCGGCCCGTCCACGACGGTCCCGTCCGCGAGCACCGTGAGGGTCCCGGACAGGTCGCCGTCGTACGTCACGCCGTCGGGCAGGACCACCGACCAGTCCACGAGGAACGCCGTGTCGCCCGGGACGACCCCGGCCGAGTCGCCGATCAGCGCCTTCTGCAGCGAGAACCCGCCGACGACGCTCGTCGCCGTGTTCGTCACGGTGACCGCCGTCGGGGTGTCACCGGTCTCGGTGATCGTCACCGACTCCGGCGAGATCGTCGGGGTGCCCCAGACGACGTCCGGCACGTTCGGCGGCGTCTGTTCCGCGAACGTCACGACCGTCCCCACGGGGAGGTCCTGCGGGCCGTCCACGACCGTCCCGTCCGCGCGCACCGTGACGGTGCCCGCCAGCGGGCCGGGGTAGGTGACGCCCGCGGGGAGCGTCGCTGACCAGTCCACGAGGAACGCCGTGTCGTCCGGCACGATCCCCGCCGCGTTCCCGGCCAGTTCCTTGGCCACCGAGAACCCGCCGACGACGCTCGTCGCCGTGTTCGTCACGGTCACCACGACCGGCTCGTCGGCCTCGGCGATCGTCACCGACTCCGGCGAGATCTCCGGCGTGCCCCACACCACGTTCGGCACCTCGGGCAGCGGCGTCTGCTCCGCGAACGTCACGACCGTCCCCACCGGCAGGTCGTCCGGGCCGTCGGTGACGGTCCCGTCCGCGAGCACCGTGAGGGTGCCGGTGAGCGGGCCGGGGTACGTCACGCCGTCGGGCAGGGTCGCCGTCCAGTCGACGAGGAACGCCGTGTCGTCCGGCACCACGCCGGCCGCGTTCCCCGCGAGCGCCTTGGCCACCCCGAACGACCCGGTCACCGCGTTCGCGGTGTTGGTCACCGTGACCGCGACGGGCTCGCCGTCGTTCTCCGTGACCGCGAGCTGCGCCGGGTCCACGGACACGGCGCCCCACGTGACGTCCGGGACCGTCGGCGGGGTGGCCTCGGTGAAGGTCACCGTGGTCCCGACCGGCAAGTCCTGCGGTCCGTCCACGACCGTGCCGTCCGCGAGGATCGTCAGCGTCCCGGTGAGGAACCCGTCGTACGTGACGTCCGGCGGGAGGGTCGCGACCCACGTCACGGAGAACTCCGTGTCGCCCGGCACGATCCCCGCGGCGTCACCGATGACGGACTTCTGCAGCGTGAAGCCGCCGACGACGCTCGTCGCCGTGTTCGTCACGGTGACCGTGGTGGGGGTGTCCCCGGTCTCCGTGATCGTCACGGACTCCGGGGAGATCTCCGGGGTCCCCCACACGACGTCCGGCACGTCGGGCAGCGGCATCTGCTCGGCGAACGTCACGACCGTCCCCACCGGCAGGTCCTGCGGGCCGTCCACGACGGTCCCGTCCGCGAGCACCGTGAGGGTCCCGGACAGGTCGCCCGCATACGTCACGCCGTCCGGCAGCGTCGCGGACCAGTCGACGAGGAATGCCGTGCCGTCCGGCACGACCCCCGCCGCGTTCCCGGCGAGCGCCTTGGCCACGGCGAACCCGCCGACGACGCTCGTCGCGGTGTTCGTCACCGTCACGAGGGTCGGCGTCTCGCCGGTCTCCGTGACGGTGACCGACTCCGGGGAGACGACCGGGTCGCCCCACACGACGTTCGGGACCCCGGGCAGCGGCGTCTGCTCCGCGAGCGTCACGACCGTCCCGACGGGGAGGTCCTGCGGGCCGTCCACGACGGTCCCGTCCGCGAGCACCGTCAGGGTCCCGGACAGGTCGCCCGCGTACGTCACGCCGTCCGGCAGCGTCGCGGACCAGCCGACCTGGAACTCCGTCCCGCCCGGCACGATGCCCGCCGCGTCGCCCGCGAGCGCCTTCTGCACGGCGAACCCGCCGACGACGCTCGTCGCCGTGTTGGTCACCGTCACGGCGACGGGCTGCCCGTCGTTCTCCACGATCGTCAGCTCGGCACCCGGCGCGAACGACGGCTCGCCCCAGACGACGCCCGGCACGGCGGGGAGCGGCGTCCGCTCCGCGAACGTCACGACCGTCCCGACGGGGAGGTCCTGCGGGCCGTCGACGACCGTCCCGTCGGCGAGCACCGTCAGCGTGCCGGACAGGTCGCCGTCGTAGGTCACGCCGCCCGGCAGGGTCACGGTCCAGTCGACGAGGAACGCCGTGTCGTCCGGCACGATCCCGGCCGCGTCGCCCACGACCGACTTCGCCAGCGAGAACCCGCCGACGACGCTCGTCGCCGTGTTCGTCACCGTCACCACGACCGGCTCGTCGCCCTCGGCGATCGTCACCGACTTCGGCGAGATCTCCGGCGTCCCCCACACCACGTTCGGCACCTCGGGCAGCGGCGTCTGCTCCGCGAACGTCACGACCGTGCCGACCGGCAGGTCCGCCGGACCGTCCGCGACGGTCCCGTTCGCGAGCACGCTCAGCGTGCCGGACGTGTCGCCGTCGTAGTCGACCCCGGCCGGGATCGTCGCGGTCCAGTCGACGAGGAACGCCGTGTCGTCCGGCACCGCGCCGGCCGCGTTCCCCGCGAGCGCCTTGGCCACCCCGAACGACCCGGTCACCGCGTTCGCGGTGTTCGTCACGGTCACCGCGGACGGCGCCCCACCGTTCTCGGCGACCGTCAGCGTCGCGGGGTCCACGGACACCGCGCCCCACGTGACGCCGTCGACCGCGGGAGGCGTCGCCTCGGTGAACGTCACCGTGGTGCCCACCGGCAGGTCCTGCGGGCCGTCCACGACGGTCCCGTCGGCCAGGATCGTCAGCGTCCCGGTGAGGAACCCGTCGTACGTCACGCCCGCAGGGAGCGTCGCCACCCAGGTCACGGAGAACGCGGTGTCGGCCGGCACGAGGCCCGCGGCGTTCCCGGTCACGTCCTTCTGCAGCGTGAAGCCACCGACGACGCTCGTCGCCGTGTTCGTCACGCTGAGCTCGACGCCCGTCGCGCCCTCGACGATCGTCACCTGGGCGCTCGGCGCGAACGTCGGCGTCCCCCAGACCACGTTCGGCACGTCGGGGAGCGGCGTCTGCTCGGCGAAGGTCACCACGGTGCCCACCGGGAGGTCGGCCGGACCGTCCACGACCGTCCCGTCCGCGAGCACCGTGAGGGTCCCGGACACGTCGCCGTCGTAGTCGATCCCGTCGGGGACCGCCGCGGTCCAGTCGACGAGGAACGCGGTCTCGTCCGGCACAGCTCCGGCGGCGTTCCCCGCGAGCGCCTTGTGGACCGTGAACCCGCCGACGACGCTCGTCGCCGTGTTCGTCACCGTCACCGCGACGGGTGCACCACCGTTCTCGGTGATCGTCAGCTCGGCGCCCGGCGCGTACGTCGGGGTGCCCCACACCACGTTCGGCACCTCGGGCAGCGGCGTCTGCTCCGCGAACGTCACGACCGTGCCCACGGGCAGGTCCTGCGGACCGTCCACGACGGTCCCGTCCGCCAGGACCGACAGCGTCCCGGACAGGTCGCCGTCGTAGGTCACGTCGTCGGGGAGCGTCGCCGTCCAGTCCACGAGGAACGCCGTGTCGCCCGGCACCGCGCCGGCCGCGTTCCCCGCGACCGACTTGGCGAGCGCGAAGCCGCCGTTCACGGTGCTCGCCGTGTTCGTCACGGTCACCGCGACGCCCGTCGCGCCCTCGACGATCGTCACCTCGGCTCCGGGGTCGAGTGCGGGCTCGCCCCACACGACGCCGTCGACCTCCGGGAGCGGAGTCTGCTCCGTGAACGTCACGACCGTCCCCACGGGGAGGTCCGCCGGGCCGGCCACGACCGTCCCGTCGGCGAGCACCGTCAGCGTCCCGGACAGGTCGCCGTCGTACGTCACGCCCTCGGGGAGGATCGCGCTCCAGCCCACGACGAACTCGGTGTCGTCCAGCACGAGGCCGGCGGCGTTCCCGGTCACGGCCTTGGCCACCGTGAACCCGCCGTCCACCGTCGATGCCGTGTTGGTGACCGTCACCGTGACGGGGTCGCCCCCGTTCTCCACGACGACGAGCGTCGACGTGGGCGCGAAGGACGGCACGCCCCAGACCACGCCGTCGACCGACGGCAGCGGGGCGCGCTCGGTGAACGTCACCGTGGTGCCCACGGGGAGGTCCTGCGGGCCGTCGACGACGGCCCCGCTCGCGAGCACGGTCACGGTCCCGGTCAGCGGGCCCCCGTACGTGACGCCGTCGGGCAGCACCGCCGACCAGTCGACGAGGAACGCGGTGGCACCGGGCACCAGCCCGGCCGCGTTCCCGGTCAGCGCCTTGGCGACCGAGAACCCGCCGTCCACCGTGGTCGCGGTGTTCGTCAGCGTCACGACGACCGGCGCGCCGGCGTTCTCGGTGATGGTGACTGTGGTCCCCGGGTCGTAGGACGGCGTGCCCCACACGACGCCGTCGATCTCCGGGAGCGGGGTCTGCTCGCTCAGTGTCACGACCGTCCCGACGGGCAGGTCGGTCGGGCCGTCCACGACCGTGCCGTCGGCGAGGACGGTGAGGGTGCCGGACGTGTCGCCGTCGTAGTCGACGCCGTCCGGGATGTCCGCGTTCCAGTCCACGAGGAACGCGGTGTCGCGGGGCACCAGCCCGGCGGCGTTGCCCGCGAGCGCCTTCGCGACGCCGAACGACCCGACGACCGCGTTCGCGGTGTTCGTCACCGTGACCGCGACGGGCTCGCCGTCGTTCTCGGTGACCGTGAGCTGGGCCGGGGTGAACGACGGCGGACCCCACACGACGTCGCCGACCTCGGGCAGCGGCGTCTGCTCGGCGAAGGTCACCACGGTGCCCACCGGGAGGTCCGCCGGGCCGTCCACCACGGTCCCGTCGGCCCGGACGGTCAGCGTGCCGGACAGGTCGCCGGCGTAGGCGACGTCCGGGGGCAGGACCGCGATCCAGGTGACCGTGAAGGTGGTGATGTCGGGCACGATCCCGGCCGCGTTCCCCTGGACGTCCTTCTGCAGCGTGAAGCCGCCCACGACGTTCGACGCCGTGTTCGTCACGGTCACGAGCGTCGGGGTGTCCCCGGTCTCCGTGACGGTCAGCGTGGCGGGGTCGAACGACGGGTCGCCCCAGACGACGTTCGGGATCGTCGGGAGCGTCGACTCGGAGAACGTCACGGTCGTCCCGACCGGGAGGTCCTGCGGTCCGTCCACGACCGTCCCGTCGGCCAGGACGGTCAGCGTCCCCGTGAGGAACCCGTCGTAGGTGACCCCCGAGGGCAGCGTCGCGACCCACGTCACCGAGAACGGCGTGCTCTCCGGCACGAGGCCCTCGGCGTCGCCGACGACGTCCTTGGCGACGGCGAACCCGCCCACGGTGCTGGTCGCGGTGTTCGTCACCGTGACCGCGACGGGGGCGCCGTCGTTCTCGGTGACGGTCACCTGGGCGCCCGGGTCGAACGACGGGTCTCCCCAGACGACGTTCGGCACCTCGGGCAGCGGGGTCTGCTCGGTGAGCGTGACGACCGTGCCGACCGGCAGGTCCTGCGGCCCGTCGACGACCGTCCCGTCCGCGAGCACGGTCAGCGTCCCGGACAGGTCGCCGTCGTAGGTGACACCCGTCGGCAGCACGGCCGACCAGTCGACGAGGAACTCGGTGTCGTCCGGCACGGCGCCGGCCGCGTTCCCTGCGAGCGCCTTGCTCAGCGAGAACCCGCCGACGACGGACGTCGCGACGTTCGTGACCGTCACCGCGACGGGCTGCCCGCCGTTCTCGCTCACGACGAGCGACTCGGGCGAGATGATCGGGTCGCCCCACTGGACCCCGTCGACCTCGGGCAGCGGCGTCTGCTCGGCGAACATTACGACCGTCCCGACCGGGAGGTCCTGCGGGCCGTCC
Organism: Cellulosimicrobium sp. CpK407; assembly: GCF_051844275.1. Taxonomy (NCBI): domain Bacteria; kingdom Bacillati; phylum Actinomycetota; class Actinomycetes; order Micrococcales; family Promicromonosporaceae; genus Cellulosimicrobium; species Cellulosimicrobium sp. CpK407. Next base: position 44,058 of record NZ_JBGNYC010000010.1, on the reverse strand, counting down.
ACCACGGTCCCGTTCGCGAGCACGGTCAGCGTGCCGGCGAGAGGACCGCCATAGGTGACCCCGGTCGGCAGCGTCGCCGCCCAGTCCACGAGGAACTCCGTCCCGCCCGGCACGGCGCCCGCCGCGTTGCCCAGGAGAGCCTTCTGGAGCGTGAACCCGCCGTTCACGGTGCTCGCGGTGTTCGTCACCTGGACGATGGCGGGCTGCCCCTGCCCGACGGTGAGCTCGGCAGGGCTGATGGACGGCGTGCCCCACACGACGCCGTCGATCGCCGGCGGCGCGACCTCCGTGAACGTGACGACCGTCCCGACGGGGAGGTCGTCCGGACCCGCGTAGGGCTCGCCGTTCCAGAAGAACTCGCCCTCGCCCGTGGTCGGTCCCCCGTAGTCGACACCGTCGGGGATGTCGGCTGTCCACGTCACCGTGAACGCCGTGCCGTCCGGGACGAGCCCCGCGGCGTCGCCGTCCACGATCTTCACCACCGTGAACCCGCCGACCTGCGTGGTCGCCGTGTTCGTCACCGTGACGAGCGTGTTCTGCCCCTCACCGACCGTCACGGTCGAGGGCTCGACGACGGGCGTCCCCCAGACGACGCCGTCGACCGGGTCCGGGGTCACCTCCATGAACGTCACGGTCGTGCCGACCGGCAGGTCCTGCGGGCCGTCGACGACCGCGCCGTCCGCGAGCACGGTGAGCGTGCCCGTCAGGTCGCCGTCGTACGTCGCCCCCTCGGGGAGCGTCGCCGCCCAGTCGACCTGGTACTCCGTCGCGGGGTCGACGGCGCCCGCCGCGTTGCCCTGGAGCGGCGCCTTCTGCACCGAGAACCCGCCGGCGGGTGCGCCGACGTTCGCCGTGTTGACGACGGACACGCTCGCCATCGTGCCGTCCGCGGGGACGGTGAACTCGGCCGGGAAGCCCAGCTCGTTCCCGTTGACCCGGAACACCGGCGACCCCCACGAGACGCCGTCGACCTCCGGCAGGGTCGGCTCCGAGACCGTCACGACGGTCCCGACGGGGAGGTCCGGGCCCGGGACGAGGTTGCCGTTGAGCGGGACCTCGAGGTCACCCTCGCCGGTCTCGCTGTCCGGTGCCGGCGTGACGTAGGAGTAGTGGACGGTGAACACCGTCCCGGCCGGGACGTCCGCCGCGGCGGCGCCCGTCACCGTCTTCTGCACGACGAAGCTGGAGGTCGGGACGCAGTTGAACGGCCCCGGACCGATCCACGGGTAGTTGTGGATCTCCAGGCCGCTCTGCGAGCCCTCGCCGCCGAACGTGAGGTCGCCGCCGACGTACACCCGCCCGTTCATGTGGTTGTACAGCTGGACGTCCGCCGCCGGTGCCATGACCGACCCCATGAACTGCGCCGCCCCGGCCGGGCCGAGCTGGACCGCATCGGCGTCGACGAAGTTCCACATGATCCGCGAGGCCCAGTTGCCGAAGTCCGGGCTCCCGAAGTCGTCGAACCGGACGTTGTTCGCGGCGAAGTAGTTGGGCTGGAAGTCGACCGGGCCGCCCACCACGTTGATGACGATCGGGGAGCCGTCGGCGAACCCGTCGAAGTTGAGCGTGTTCACGCCGTTGAGCACCGCGGCGTCCACCGTGAACACGTGCAGGTCGGTGCTCGTCGAGCCGTCGAAGGTCGCGATGTTGCCCGCCACCGCGGCGGGTGTCCCGGTCAGACCGGCGAACGCCATCGATGCCTGGGAGACCTGGTCCCCGAAGTCACCGAACGGCGTGAGCGCGGTCGCCGCGCCGAGGTTCGGCCGCAGCTCCCCGCCGTTCGTGTCCACCGTCCCTGCACCGGTCTTCGCCGCGCCGACCTGGACGTCACCGCCACCCTGGCCCGAGTAGCCGGCCCCCACGATGACGTTCGTCGGTGCGACCACGTCGAGGGTGCCACCCACGTGGAGCATGACCGTGCCGGGGTCCGGTGCGATCTGCGAACCCGCCCCGACCGTGCCGACGTTGAACGAGTTCCCGCTGAGAGTCCGGTTGAACGTCGCATTCCCGCCGACGACCAGCACGCCCTCGGCCTCCGAGGCCGACCCCGTGGCGAGGAAGTTCCCCCCGGCGTACACCGAGACGTTGTTGTCCGTGAACTTCGGGGGCAGGTTCCCGATTCCGGGGAACTGGCCCGGGTCGGGGCACTGCCCGACCGCGGCGAACGAGGGTGCGGCCTGGGGCCCGGTGACGAGCACGACGGCCCCGGCGAGCGCGAGCGTCGCGGCGGTGACGGCGGCGACGACGCGGCGCAGGGGGTCGAGCGTGCGGGGGCGGGAACCTCGGGTCATGCGTGCTCCTGGTCAGGCCGGCGACGGCGCCCCGGGTCGCGGCGCCCTCCTCTGTCTCTGAGACATCGCTGCTCTTCCCCCATGACGCATTCTGCGCTGTGATCTCGGTCTCGTCCTCTTGAGACGGTTTGGTCCGGTCGGTCCTACCTCGTCCTCCCGGCGCGACGACGGCCGGCACCCGCGCGGGTGCCGGCCGCCGATCGGTGCGCGTCAGGCGAGGCGGCGCTGCCGGGCGCGGAGCAGCAGGAGCGCGCTGCCGGTCCCGAGGAACGCCAGGGCGAGGACGGTCACGAGCACCGCGTCGGTGCCGGTGATCGCGAGCTCCTCGTCGTCCGCGGTGTTGGTGAGCGTCACGACCACCGTGCCGTCGCCGACCGTCACCTCGGTGACGGCCGTCCCGTCGACCGTGAAGGTCGGCGTGCCCCAGTCGACCCCGCCGATCTCGGGCAGGTCGGTCTCGGTGAGCCGGACGACCGTCCCCACGGGCAGGTCCTGCGGGCCGTCGACGGCGACCCCGTCGGCGCGGACGGTGAGCGACCCGGTGACGGCGCCGTCCGGGCCGTCGTACGCGTAGCCCACGACGAACTCCGTGGTCGGGGGGACGGCGTCGGACGCCTCGCCGGTCACCCGCTTGACCACGGAGAACCCGCCGAGCGCCTGGTTCGCCGTGTTGGTCGCGGTGACCAGCGTGTTCTGCCCGTCGCCGACGACGACCGTCGGCGGGCTGAACGTCGGGACGCCCCACGCGACGCCGGGGACGTCGGGCAGGTCCGCCTCCGTGTAGGTGACGACCGTGCCGACCGGGAGGTTCTGCGGGCCGGCGACGACCGTCCCGTCGCCCGGGACCTGGAGGTAGCCGCCGACGAGGGTGCCGTCGAGCTCGTACGAGTACGCGACGGTGAACTCGGTTCCGGCGGGCACGAGGTCCGCGCGGTCGCCGGTCACCTCCTTGGCGACGGAGAACCCGCCGACCTCGGCCACGTCCTGCGTGGTGTTGGTCAGCGTGACGAGGGTGTTCTCCTCGTCGCCGACCGTCACGGTCTCCGGGGAGAACGTGGGGGCGCCCCAGACGACGCCGTCGACCTCCGGCAGGTTGATCTCGGTGAACGTCACGACCGTCCCGACCGGGAGGTCCTGCGGGCCGTCGACCACGGTGCCGTCCGCGAGCACGGTCAGCGTCCCCGTGAGGGGGCCGTCGTACGTGAAGCCCGTGGGCAGGGTCGCGGACCACTCGACCTCGAACGCCGTCCCGGGGGGCACGCTCCCGGCGAGGTCGCCCTCGACCGTCTTCGCGAGCGAGAACCCGCCGACCTGCGCGGTCGCCGTGTTCGTCACGACCACGCCCGCGACCGCGTCCCCCTCACCGATGGTGACGGTGCCGGGCGAGACGGTCGGCTGCCCCCAGTCCACGCCGGGGACGTCGGGCATGGTCTGCTCCGTGAACGTCACGACCGTGCCCGCGGGTAGGTCCTGCGGGCCGTCCACGACGGTCCCGTCCGCGAGCACGGTCACCGTCCCGGAGGTCGGACCCTCGTAGCCGGAGTCGGGCGGAACCTCCGCCTCCCAGGCGACGACGAACGCGGTGCCCGGCGGCACGGCCCCGGACGCGTCGCCCGTGACGGTCTTCTGCACCGCGAACCCGCCGACCTCCTCGGGCGCGATCGCCGTGTTGGTCACGGTCACGGCGACGCTCGTCGGCCCCTCGACGATCGTGATCGGAGACGCGGGCTCGAGCGTCGGCAGGCCCCAGACGACACCGTCGACGTCGGGCAGCGGCTGCTGCTCGACGAGCGTCACGGTCGTGCCGACCGGCAGGTCGGACGGGCCGTCCGTCACGCTCCCGTCGGCGAGGACGGTCAGCGTGCCCGACGTGTCGCCGTCGTACGCGACACCCGCGGGGACGGTCGCCGTCCAGTCGACGAGGAACGCGGTCTCGGACGGGACGACGTCGGCCGCGTCGCCTTCGAGCGACTTCTGGACCGTGAAGCCTCCGACCACGGCGTCCGCGACGTTGGTCACCGTGACCGCGACCCCGGTCGCGCCCTCGACGATCGTGATCGGCGACGCCGGGCTGAGCACGGGGTCGCCCCACTCCACGCCCTCGATCTCCGGCAGCGGCGTCTGCTCCGTGAGCGTGACGGTCGTGCCGACCGGCAGGTCGGACGGGCCGTCCACCACGGTCCCGTCCGCGAGGACGGTCAGCGTGCCCGACAGGTCGCCGTCGTACGTGGCCCCCTCAGGGAGCGTGGCGTCCCAGTCGACGAGGAACGCGGTGTCGTCGGGGACGAGCCCCGCGGCGTCGCCCGTCACGGCCTTGGCCACGGAGAACCCGCCCACCACCGGGACGGCACCACCGTTCGCCGTGTTCACCACGGTCACGGTGACGGTCTGGTTCTCCTGGATCGTGAACTGGGCGGGGTCGCCGAGCGGCTCCCCGTTCACCTGGATCACGGGCGTGCCCCACTCGACGCCCGGCACCGTGGGCAGGTCGGTCTCGGTGATCGTGACGACGGTGCCGACGGGGAGCGTCGGCCCGCTGACGAGCGCGCCGCTGATCGGCACGACGAGCGTGTCGCCGCCGGTCGTCCCGTCCGGCTCCTCGTACGTGTACTCGACGTCGAACGTCGTGTCCGCGGGCACGTCGGCGGCGGCCTCGCCCGTGACGGTCTTCTGGACGACGAAGCTCGCCGACGGGATGCAGCTGAACGGCCCCGGGCCGATCCAGGGGTAGTTGTGCTGCTCGTTGCCGCTGCCCGACGTCGTGAGGTCGTTGCCCGCGTAGACGCGCCCGTTGGTGCTCGACGTGAGCGTCACCTGGTCCGCGGACGGGGCGAGGATCGAGCCGACCCACTGCCCCGCGCCGCTCACGGTGACGTCGCCGCTCCCCGTGAAGTTCCACATCAGCCGCGCCGCGGCGTTGCCGATGTTCGCCGGGTCGTCGACGCGCGCGCCGTTGATGTCGACGTAGGCGGCCGAGACCGTGACGGGCGCGTCGCCGACGACGTTCACGACGACGGGTGCGCCGTCCGGGACGCCCACGAAGAAGAACTCCGACGCGCCGTCGAGGACGGCCGCGTCGACGGTGAACGCCTGGAGCGTCGTGTTGCTCGGGTCGGTGCTGGTGAACGTGACGCGCCCTCCGTCGCGCGCCGCGGTCCCGGTCGCCGGGACCGCGCCGAGCACGGCCGACTCGTCGACGATCACGGTCTGGAACCCCTCCCACGGGGCGAGCGCGGCGCCCGTGCCCATGTTCGTCTCGACCGCGCCCCCGTTGGTGTCGAGCCCGCCCGCGTCCTCCAGGTCGCCCCCGACGTGCACCGCGCCGCCGCCGTCGAGGTTGGCGCCCACGATGACGTTGGTCCCGGCGGCGATGCTCATCACGCCGCCGACGTGCAGCATGGGCGACCCCGGCTCCGGCACGATGCCCGAGCCGGCCCCGACCGTGCCCACGTTGAAGCTCCCCGGGGTGTCGAACGTCGCGTCGCCCCGCACGACGAGCACGCCCTCGCTCTCGGCCGAGGTCCCCGTCGCCGTGTAGTTCCCGCCCGCGTAGACGGCGACGTTGTTGTCGGTGAAACCCGGGACCGGCACGGGTCCGACGTTCGGGAAGTCGTCGGGGTCGGGGCAGAACCCGATCGCCGCCGCGGCGGGCCGGGCCTGCGGGCCGGCCACCAGCGCGACCGCACCCGCCAGCGCGAGCACGGCGGCGACGAGTGCCGCGGTGACCCGACGAGCACGGGGGAGGACGACGGGACGGGTGGGCGAGCGGTAGGTCATGCCGTGCTCCAGGATCGGTGACGTCGGCTACGGCACGCGTGTCCCGACGCACCGTTGCCCCGGGACGCGGCACCCCGTGCGGGCATCATGTCGCGCCGCACCAGGTTCCGCCCGTCGAACGCGGTCGGGCTACGGTGGCCGCTGGAGGTGCCGCCCTTGACCCCCCGTGCCCGGACCACCTGGATCGTCGTCGCCGTCGTCGCCACGCTCGCCGCCGTCTCGGCGGTCGCGTGGTACCTCACCCGCCCGGGCTCCGCCCCGGTCCCGTCACCGTCGGGCGCGCCGAGCGCCTCGCCCGATCCGTCGCCGTCGGCCACTCCCCCGACGCCGTCCACCCCGCCCGAGGACCCGCTGGCCGGGTGGACGCTCGAGCAGAAGGTCGGGCAGCTCTTCATGGTCGGCGTCGACGTGAGCGATCCGCAGCAGGTGAGCTACGACGCGGTGTCGCAGCTCCACGTCGGCAACGTGTTCCTCGCCGGGCGGTCGCAGGCGGGCACCGGTCCGACGGCCGACCTCGTCGCCGGCTTCACGGCGCTCGTCTCGCCGGAGACGACGAACGGCACCCCGCTGTTCGTCGCGACGGACCAGGAGGGCGGCTACGTGCAGGTGCTGCGCGGACCCGGGTTCTCGCAGATCCCCACGGCCACGGACCAGGCGGCGCTCGACCCCGCGACGCTGCAGGCGGACGCGACGACGTGGGGCGGCGAGCTCGCGGCGGCCGGCGTGAACCTCAACCTCGCGCCGGTGATGGACCTCGTGCCCGAGGGCACGGCTGCGCAGAACCCGCCGATCGGGTACTTCCAGCGGAACTACGGGTCCACGCCGGACGCGGTGACGGCCCACGCGAACGCCTTCAGCGCCGGCATGGAGGCGTCCGGGGTGGACGTGACGATCAAGCACTTCCCGGGGCTGGGCCGCGTCACCGAGAACACGGACACCGACGCGGGCGTCACGGACGACGTGACGACCCGCGACGACCCGTCCGTCGCCGTCTTCGCCTCGGGGATCGAGGCGGGCGCCGCGTTCGTCATGACGTCCACCGCCGTCTACGCGCAGATCGACGGCTCGTTGCCCGCGGCGTTCTCGCCCGTCGTCGTCGACGGGATGCTCCGCGGCGACCTCGGGTTCGACGGCGTCGTCATCACCGACGACGTGTCCGCGGCCCAGCAGGTGCAGGCGTGGTCGCCCGCCGAGCGCGCCGTCCTGACGATCGACGCGGGCGGCGACATGGTGCTCGCGTCCGCCGACCCGAGCGTCGTGCAGCCCATGGTCGCGGCCGTCGTCGAGCGCGCGACGACCGACGCGGCGTTCGCCGCGAAGGTCGACGCAGCGGTGCTCCGCGTGCTCGCCGCGAAGGAGCGTCTGCGCTGAGCCCGGGCGGTATAACTGACGCCATGGCTGCCCGTCGCCCCTCGCCCCGCCCGACTCTCGAGGCCGTCGCGGCCGTCGCCGGCGTCTCCCGCGCCACCGTGTCCCGCGTCATCAACGGGGTGCCGACGGTCGACCCGGCGATCGTCGAGGTCGTCGAGAAGGCGATCGACGAGACGGGCTACGTCCCCAACCTCGCGGCGCGCACCCTCGTGACGCGACGCACCGGGTCGGTCGCGCTCGTCGTCTCCGAGCCGACGGAGCGGCGGCACACCAGCCCCTTCCTGGAGCGCCTGTTCACCGACCCCTACATCGGCCGGGTCACCGCCGGCGCGCAGCAGGTGCTCCGGCCGCGCGACATCCATCTCGCGATCCTGCCCGCCGACCCGCCCGCGCACGACCAGGTCGTGCGCTACGTGCGCCAGGGCCACGTCGACGGCGTCCTGCTCATCACGTCGAGCTCCGGCGACCCGCTCCCCGCGCGGTTCGCCGCGCTGTCCGTGCCGGTCGTGCTCTCGACGCACCTCGACGGGGCCGACGAGTCGGCCGGCGTGAGCTGGGTCGACCTCGACCAGGCCGCGGGCGGCCGCCTCGCGGCCGAGCACCTGGTGGCCCGCGGCCGGACGCGCCTGGCGACCGTCGCCGGGCCCGCCGACGTCCCCTTCGCACGCGCCCGGCTGGAGGGCTTCCTCGACGCGGTGCGGGCCGCCGGTCTCCCCGCGCCGTTCGTCGTCGAGGGCGACTTCACGCGCGCGGGCGGCGAGGCGGCCGCGCGCGAGCTCCTCGCCGCACGCCCCGACGTCGACGGCGTGTTCGGCGCGAGCGACCTCATGGCCGACGGCGCGTCCACGGTCCTGCAGGAGGCCGGCCGGCGCGTCCCGGAGGACGTCGCGGTCGTCGGGTTCGACGACTCCACGGTCGCGCACCAGGCGCACCCCCCGCTCACGACGGTGCGTCAGCCCGTCGAGGAGATGGCGGCCGAGATGGCGCGCCTCCTGCTCGCGGCGATCGACGCCCCGGAGACCGAGCCTCGCTCGGTCCTGTTCGACCCGACCCTCGTGGTGCGCGACTCCGCCTGACCCCGCCTCGCGGGGGGGTGAGCCGGGTCAGTGGCCGCCGCTCGCGATGAACGCGATGCCCGCCGCGATCGCGACGACGACGACGGCGAAGCACACGAGCGCGCCCGCCCGGCGACCGCGGGTGGCGCGCTCGACGCGCACGGTCCGGCCGTCGGACGTGAAGCGGCCGTCGGGGGTGCCGACCTCCACGGGCACGGCGCGGCCGGCGGCGAGCCGGACCCCGAGCGCGAAGAGGGCGGGCAGGCCCGCGCCGACGACGAGGCCGGCGACGACGACCTTGAGCAGCGAGTCGATCTCGACGAACACGGTTCTCTCCTCCGGGCTGCCGGGGTCAGACGCTCGCGCGCTGGCGCGCGGCGGCCGGGGTCACGGTGGGTGCGCCCGCGGCGGGCACGGGCGACGCGGCCTGCGGATCGGCGTCGGCGAACGGGTCGGCCGCGTCGAGGCGGCGCTCCAGCGCGGCCTCGCGCGCCTCGACGACCTCGGCCTCGAGCCCGGCGTCCACCGTGCCCTCCTCCCAGGCGTCGTTGACGTTGTTGTGGTCCACGGGCTTGCGGCGCGACGCGACCCAGATGGCGACGGACGTCGCGACGAGGATCGCGAACACGACGACCGTCCCGGCCGCGCCGCCGATCCCGTGCTGGATGCCGTAGCAGGCCGCGCCGACGAGGCCGGCGGCCGGGAGCGTCAGGCCCCACGCGGCGAGCATGCGGCCCGCGACGCCCCAGCGGACCGTGGCGCCCGGCATCCCGACGCCCGAGCCGAGGATCGAGCCGGTCGCGACGTGCGTCGTCGAGAGCGAGTACCCGAACAGGCCGGACATGAGGATCACGGCCGCGGACGACGTCTCGGCAGCCATGCCCTGACGGGTGTCGATCTCGACGAGGCCCTTGCCGAGCGTGCGGATGATGCGCCAGCCGCCCAGGTACGTGCCGAGCGCCATGAAGGACGCGCAGGCGAGGATCACCCAGAACGGGACGCCCGAGTCCGCCGGGACGGCGCCCGCCGCGATGAGCGCGAGCAGGATGATGCCCATCGACTTCTGCGCGTCGTTGGTGCCGTGCGCGAGCGAGACGAGCGACGCCGAGCCGACCTGGCCCCAGCGGAACGCCCGGGTCGAGACGTCCTCGGGGACGTCGCGCGTGAGGCGCGCGACGGCCCACGTCCCGACGCTCGCGACGCCGACCGCGACGAGCGGGGCGAGCAGCGCGGGGATGAGCACCTTGGCGGCGACACCGCTCCAGATGACGCCCTGCGTGCCGACGGCCGCGAGCACCGAGCCGACGACGCCGCCGATCAGCGCGTGCGACGAGCTCGACGGGATGCCGAGCAACCAGGTCAGCAGGTTCCAGGTGATGCCGCCCACGAGCCCCGCGAGGACGACCTCGAGGGTGATGACGTCGGCGTCGACCAGACCCTTCGCGATGGTCGCCGCGACCGCCAGGGAGAGGAACGCTCCGACCATGTTGAGGACGGCGGAGAGGGCGACGGCGGTCTTGGGCTTGAGGGCCTTGGTGGCGATGGAGGTGGCCATCGCGTTGCCCGTGTCGTGGAAGCCGTTGGTGAAGTCGAAGGCCAGTGCGGTCACGACGACGAGCACCAGCAGGAGCGTCTCGGTCACGTCGTCCATGGTGGGGTCATCCCCGGAGCGCGCTCGACCATCCTGTGGATTCTTCCGCCACTGTTCACCGACAGTTCATCCGGCGTTCGAAGCCGGTGTTCGAACGCCGGACGGGGCCTGGCCGGGCAGGGCCGGACGGCCCGCGGGAACGGGCGGCCCGGCCCTGGTGAGGACGACCCGCGGGGTGCCGCACAGGGCGACGCACGGCGACGGCCGGGACGTCAGGCGACGGTCGGCGCGCCCAGGTCGGCGAGGGCGTCGTCGAGGTCGTCGACGACGGTCGCGACCGCCTCGCGCTGCGTCCGGGCGCGCTCCGCCTCCGCCGCGACGGCGGTGCGCGCCTCGGCCAGCTCGGCGTCGAACCGCTCGGCGCTCGCCTGCGCGGCGGCACGCTGGTCCCGCGCGCGCTGCTCGCCCGAGAACCACTGCCACGCCGCGACCACGGCCGCGACGACGGTCACCGCGTACCAGGCCGGCGCGACCGCGATCCCGAGCACGAGCGTCACCACCGCGATCGCCCCGACCCCGCCGACGACGCCCCACGACACCCCGTCGACGGGGCGCGCGAGGAGCTCCGCCCGCGCCGTCGCGGCGGGCGACGCGCCGTCGTCGGCCGGCGTGACGGTGACGGTCCGGCCCGCGAGGCGCAGCACGCGCGACGGCGCCGGGGACGCCGCGAGCTCGGAGGCCCGCGCGTGGCTCGCGACGCGCAGGTCGTCGACGAGCAGCGGTGCCGCGAGCGCCACGAGCCCCGGGTCGGTGCCGCGGGCGTCGTCCACGAGCAGGTCGACGAGCGTCCCCGCGGACGCGTCCCACTCCGGGCCGTCGTCCTCGGGCGCGCGGCCCACGCGGTCGGCCAGGAGCTCCGCCCGCTCGAGGAGGCCGCGCTCCACGGGCGCGCCCTCGTTCACGAGCGACCCGACGACCCGCAGCAGCGCCGCGCCCGGGGCGGGTGCGCCGCTCGGCGCCGCAGTCGTGCCGGAGGTGGTGCCCGACGGCGCCCCGAGCGCGAGCGGCCCGGGCGCCGGCGACGGCAGCGCGACCTCCCCCGCCACGACGGCCCGCGACCACGCGGTCCAGGACCGCAGCAGCGGCAGGGCGTCGGGCGCCGCGGTGCGGCGACGCGTCCCGGACCCGTCGGCCGCGGCGGCCTCGGGCGATCCCCAGTCGTCCGCGCTCCCGGGGAGCGCGGGCGCGGCCTCGAGGAGCCGGGCGCGCCAGCGGGCGCGCGCGTCGTCGTCGAGCAGGGCCACGCGGTCGGCGAGCGCCGCGCGGACGACCGCGACGCCGTCGTCCCCGAGGTGCCCCGCGGCCGCCGCGCACCACAGCGCCCGCTCGGAGACCGACACGAGGACCTCGTCCGGCCGCTCGCCGGGGCGCTCCGGTGCCGCGTCCGGCTCCCCGTCGGCGCTGCCCCAGCCGCTCTCGGGGAGGACGGGGGCGTCGAGCACCCAGGGCGTCCACTCGCGCGCGAGGCCGGGCCGGCCGACGAGCGCGCACACCGCGACGAGGTAGGTCGCGGCCCGACGGCGGTCGCGCAGGAGCGCCTCCTGCGCCGCCTCGGGGTCGAGCCGACCCGCGGGCAGCTCGGCGACGGCGAGCGCCGCAGGGACGAGCCAGTAGCCGGGAACGTCGGCGAGGTCGGGCGACCGGCGCAGGTGCGACACGTCGCCCTCGCCCGCCACGACCGCGCGCGTCAGGGCGCGCGCCGCGTCCCGGGCACGTCGGGCGGGCGTGAACAGCGCGAGCTCCTCGCGCACCTCGCCGAGCTCGATGAGCGCGTTGACGAGGCGCGTGAGCACCTCCACGCGGCTCGACAGGTCCCCCTCCAGCGAGCGCAGGCGCCGGTTGAGCGACGCCTCGCGCGACCGCGCCATCGCGGCCTGCGCGGCGAGCTCGTCCGAGAGGGCCTGCATGTTGCCCTGGTCGCTGCGCCAGTAGCTGTACGTCGACATGCGCGCGAGCGTACTCAGCCGCGCGCCGCTGTCGAGGGGGAGTTCTCCCCCGGGTGCCCCGCCGGTCAGCGCCGCGGACGCATGAGCGGCGGATCGAGGACGGCGGGCACGCTGGCGGGCGCGAGGTCCGGGTCCGCTGCCGAACCCGGGGTCGCTCCCCACGCGGGGCCGGTCGTGGGGAGGGACCCCGGGTTCGGCGCGGCGCGGTAGAGGGTCGCGGGGCGGCCGGTGCCGCCTGAGGTCGTGCGGCCGGTGTCCTGGAGGAAGCCCGGGGTGGTCGTGGCCTTGCGCGAGAAGTTGCGCGGGTCGAGCCGCACGCCCCAGACCGCCTCGTAGACGCGCCGCAGGTCGGCGACCGTGAACTCGGGCGGGCAGAACGCCGTCGCGAGGGCCGAGTACTCGAGCTTGGCGCGGGCCCGCTCGACACCGTCGGCGAGGATCCGCGCGTGGTCGAACGCGAGGGCGGTGCCCGACGGCGCCCGGTCGCCCGACGCCGTCGGCCCGGCCGGGGCCTGCGCGAGCAGGGGCGCGACGGGGTGCCAGGCCGCTCCCCCGGCGTCGGACCCGGCGCGCACGACACCGAACTCGGGGGCGAGCAGGAGGTAGGCGACGGAGAGGACCGGCCCGCGCGGGTCGCGGTCGAGCGGCCCGTAGGTACGGAGCTGTTCCAGGTGGCCGGGCGGTCGGACGCCGGTCTCCTCCGCGAGCTCGCGCCGGGCCGCCCCGGCGAGCCCCTCCTCCGGCAGCACGAACCCGCCCGGGAGGGCGAGCGCGCCGCGGAACGGCTCGATGCCGCGCTCGACGAGCAGCACGTGCAAGGCGTCGTCGCGGACCGTGAGCGCGACGACGTCGACCGTGACGGGCAGCAGCGCGGCGGTCGGCGGGACGCCGGGGTTCGGGCTGACGGACGGGGTCATGCGGCCATCGTCGCACATTAGCGTCAGGTTGACGAGAACAATCGGAGAGGTCTAGCGTTCTTATCGTCAAAACGACGAGAAAAAGATGGAGACGACCATGGCCACCATCCGCACCTACCCGTGGACCCGGCACTTCCTCGGCAGCCCCACCGGGCACGTCGTGCACCTGCGCCGCGGGCGCGTCGCGCACGAGGGCGTGGGGCAGGCGTTCTGGTTCCGCCCGACGACGTCGGTCCTCTCGGAGGTCCCCGTCGACGACCAGGAGCTGCCCGTCTTCTTCCACGCCGTGACCGCCGACCACCAGGACGTCACCGTCCAGGCCGGGGTCACCTACCGGTTCACCGACCCCGTGACCGTCTCGCAGCGCCTCGACTTCGCCGTCGACCCGGGCAGCGGCGAGACGAGCACCGCGGGCCGGGACCAGGTGACCAGCATCGTCGGCCGGCTCGCGCAGAGCCGCGCCGCCGACGCGCTCGCGGCGATGCCCCTCGCCGACGCCCTCACGGCCGGCGTGCCGCGCGTGCGCGACGTCCTCACCGACGCGCTGACCACCGACCCGCGCCTCACCGCGACCGGGATCGTGGTCATCGGCGTCCAGGTGCTCGCCGTCCGCCCCGAGAAGGACGTCGAGCGCGCGCTCCAGACGCCGGCGCGCGAGCGCGTGCAGGCCGAGGCCGACCGCGCGACGTACGAGCGCCGGGCCCTCGCCGTGGAGCGCGAGCGCGCGATCGCCGAGAACGAGCTCGCGAGCACGATCGAGCTCGCGACCCGCCGCGAGCGCCTCGTCGCCCAGGAGGGCGCGAACGCGCGGCGCGAGGCGGAGGAGAAGGCCGCCGCCGCGCTGGTCGACGCCCGCGCGACCGCCGAGCGCGCTCGGCTCGCGACCGACGCGCAGGCCGAGCAGGTGCGCGTCGTCGGCGCGGCCGAGGCCGCCGCCGAGCAGGCCCGCATGGACGTCTGGGCGAGCGCAGGCCCGGGCACGCTCCTCGCCCTCGCGGTCCGAGAGGCGGCCGGCGCGCTCCCCGACGTCCAGAACCTCACCGTCACGCCCGACCTCCTGACGGGTGTGCTGGGCTCGCTGCTGGGCGGCGCGCTCGGTGGGCCCGACGGCGGACCGGACGGCGGGCGGTCGGGGACGGCCGCGGGCGCCGGGACCACGGGGAAGGCGGCCTGACGGTGCTGCGGCGACGCGCCGTCGTCGTGCACCGGCGCACGGAGCTCGACGACCTGCTGGACCGGCACGGGACCCGTGGCCAGGCGGAGTTCTTCCTCCGCTCGCGCGGTCGGTCGCTCGCCGAGGTCCAGGCGCGGCACGACGCGCTCGCGGCGGCGCGCGACGCCGTCGTGACCGCCCTCCCGGCGGGCTGGGCGCGTGCGGACGTCGAGCGCGCCGACCTGTCGCGGTTCCTCCTCGCGCCGGAGGACGTCGTGGTCGTCGTGGGGCAGGACGGTCTCGTCGCGAACGTCGCAAAGTACCTGCGCGGGCAGCCCGTGCTGGGCGTGGACCCCGAGCCCGAGGTGAACCCCGGGGTGCTCGTGCGGCACTCGGTGGGGGCCGCCGCGGCCCTCCTCCGCGGTCTCGGTGACGACGCCCCCGCGGGCGCGCCCGACCCCACGGCGGTCCTGCCCGTCAACGCGCTCACCATGGTCCGTGCCGACCTCGACGACGGGCAACACCTCACCGCGCTCAACGAGGTGTTCGTCGGGCACCCGAGCCACCAGAGCGCGCGCTACACGCTGCGGTGCGCGGCGGGCGAGGAGCGGCAGTCGTCGTCGGGCGTGCTCGTCGCGACCGGCACCGGCGCGACGGGCTGGTGGGCGTCGCTCGCGCACGACCGCGGCGGCCGCCGGGCCCCGGGGCGCACCGAGCACCGGCTCGGTTGGTTCGTGCGCGAGGCATGGCCCTCGCCGACGACAGGCGTCACGCTCACGGAGGGCGTCGTGGAGGAGGGTGCGGACGTCGCGCTCACCGTCGCGTCGGACCGGCTCGTCGTGTTCGGCGACGGTGTGGAGGACGACCGGCTCGTCGCCTCCTGGGGCCAGACCGTGACGGTCCGCACCGCCGACTCGCCCCTGCGGCTCGTCCGCCCCTGACCGCCGGGTGCCCGATTTCACCCGGGTGATCCGTCCGGGCGACGAGGGTCCGTGGGTAGCATCGCTGCGGTCATGGGATCCCCATGACGCACCCCTCCCGCGGGCCTGGCCTGCGGACACGCCCCCCGAGCCTGCCGAGGTCCCTGCCATGAGCGCGCCCATCGCCTTCACCGACAACGTCCGCGACCTGTCGAACGCGGGCGGCTACCAGTTCGAGTTCCGGTGCGAGCGATGCGGCAACGGGTACCGGTCCGCGTACCAGGCGGACCTCGTCGCCAAGGGCAGCAGCCTCGTCCAGGCGGCGGGCCGGTTCTTCGGCGGCAAGGTGGCCGACCTGTCGTACGCGGCGGGTTCGTGGGCCGCCGACCGGCAGACCAACTCGTCCGCGAAGGACAAGGCGCTCGACGCCGCCGTCGGCGAGGTGCGCGACGCCTTCCGCCAGTGCCACGGCTGCGGCGACTGGATGTGCCACGAGGTCTGCTGGAACGACGCCGTCGGGCAGTGCGTGCGCTGCTCGCCCCAGCAGGCGGAGGAGCTCGCCCAGCTCCAGGCCGAGGCGCGCCGCTACCAGCTCCAGGAGCAGCTCCGGACGACGGACCTGGTCGGCGGCGCGGACCTGCGGACGCCGGTCGTCACGCAGTGCCCGTCGTGCTCGGCCAAGGTCGGAGGCGGCAAGTTCTGCCCCGAGTGCGGCGAGCGCCTCGCGCAGGTCGCCGCGTGCCGCGAGTGCGGCACGCAGAACGCCGCGGGCGCGCGGTTCTGCGCCGAGTGCGGCAGCCCGCAGGCCGTCTGACCGCGGGCCGCCTCCACGCATACCACCCGGACCGCCGGGCGGCGGACTCAGAGGTCCGGAGGCGTCCCGCCCGACCGGCCCCGACGCGCCGCCTGACGAGCCTCCCGCGCCTCGCGGGCCTCACGGTCCCGGCGCGCGCGGAGCACGGCCTCGCGCCGCTCGCCGATCTCGTCGCTCGTCAGGCTCGTCAGGTGGTCCTCCGCACCGCGCGCCGCCGCCCGCTCCGCCTCGACGCGGGCCCGGTGCTCGGCCGACTGCGGGCGCGTGCGCACGACGCGCGGGTCGAGCCGGTACTCGTCGCCGTGCCGCTCGAGTCGGCGCCGCGCCGCCAGGCGTGCGCGCTCGCGGTGGAACCGCCACGTCCAGGCCCGGCGGAGCGCGACGACGGACCAGAGCGCGAACGGGACCGCGGCCACGACGAGCCCGACCCGCCAGCCGGACGGCAGCGCCGTCGACGCCCCGGTGCTCGCGAGCACCCAGGCGATCCCTGCGGGGACCGCGGGCCAGAACTCGCGGAAGTCGAGGTTCCAGCCGCAGGCGTAGAAGCGCATGAGGGTGTCCGTGAGCCGCGTGCGCCGCTGCGGCTGGAGCGACATCGCGACCGGACCCGGCACGGGCGGGCCGAGCGTCGTGCCGGGCGCGACGTGGCTCGTGAACGAGAGCCGGTCGCCGCGGTACGCGGGCCGCAGCGCGCGCCCGGCGTACACGAAGGACAACGCGGCGAGCGGCCAGATCGCGCACGACAGGTACCACGCGACCGGCCCCGCGAGCACCACGACGATCGGCGCGACCACGGCGAGCCGGCCCAGCACGGCGCCGGGCGAGGCCACGAGCTCGGCCCACGGCTCCTGGTCCGCAGGTGGCTCGAACAGCCCGTACGCCGCGACCGCGAGGTACAGGCCCAGGACGAACAGCCCGATCGTCGTCCACACGAGCCCGATCGCGAGGTAGCCGACCGGGCGCAGCAGCAGCGCCGCCGTCGCCGGGGGCGTCGCGTCGCGCGCGGACCGCGGGTCGGGCGTCGGGCCGCTCACCGGACCGGTCGCCTGGTCGGTCACCGTGTCGTCACCGGCGCTCACCGCCCCGCGAGCCCGAGCACGTCGAGCACCCACGCGTCCTCGTACGCGACCTCGCGCCACCCCTCGTACCGGCCCGAGACGCCGCCGTGCCCGGCGTGCATCTCGATCTTCAGCAGCGCGGGCGCACCGGCGGCGCGCAGGCGCGCGACCCACTTGGCCGGCTCGACGTAGAGCACGCGCGTGTCGTGGAACGACGTCACGGCGAGGATCCGCGGGTAGTGGGCCGCGTCGTCGGGCACGTTCTCGTACGGCGTGTAGGTGCGCATGTACCGGTAGACCTCGGGGTCGTGCAGGGGGTCGCCCCACTCGTCCCACTCGACGACGGTCAGCGGCAGGGACGGGTCGAGGATCGACGTGAGCGCGTCGACGAACGGGACCTGCGCGAGCACGCCCGCGAACAGCTCGGGCGCGAGGTTGGTCACCGCGCCCATGAGCAGCCCGCCCGCGGAGCCGCCCTGCGCCACGAGGCGCTCGGGGCTCGTCCAGCCCGCGTCGACCAGGTGGCGCGCGACCGCGACGAAGTCGGTGAACGTGTTCCGCTTGGCGAGCGTCTTGCCGTCGTCGTACCAGCGGCGCCCCATCTCGCCGCCGCCGCGCACGTGCGCGACGGCGAACACGACCCCGCGGTCCAGCAACGACAGTCGTGCGATCGAGAACCCCGGGTCGATGCTGATCTCGTACGAGCCGTACCCGTAGAGCAGCAGGGGCGCGGGCTCCGCGCCCGTGCCGGTCGCGTCGAGCCCGACGGCGTCGCGCCGCCACACGAGCGAGACCGGCACCTGCGTCCCGTCCTCGGCCGTGGCCCACTCGCGGCGTTGCACGTAGTCCGCGGCGTCGTACCCGCCGAGCACGGGCTGCTGCTTGAGCAGCGTGAGCTCGTCGGTCTCGACGCGCAGGTCGTACACGGTCGACGGCGTGACGAAGCTCGCGTAGGACAGGCGCACGTTCGGCTGGTCCCACTCGGGGTTTCCTGCGAGCGCGGCGGTGTACAGCGGCTCGTCGAACGCGACCTCGCGCACGTGCCAGTGGTCGCCCGAGGGTGCCGGGGTGTCGCCCGTGCGGATCGGGGTCGGCAGACCCGCCGGGCGCGGCGGCCCGGCCGACGCGAGGTCGATCACCCCGACCCGCGACAGCGCGTCGCGCCGGTAGGAGACGACGAGGTGCGAGGCGAAGGCGTCGACCCCCTCCAGCCGGGTCTCGGGGTCGTGCGGCACGACGACGGTCGCCTCGCCCGGCCCTCCCGGGGACGTGCCGCCGTCGGGCACGCCGGTCACGACGAGCTCGAAGTTCTCCGCGCCGTCGTTGTGCAGCACGAGCAGCACGTCCCGCCGCTCCCCCGCCGAACCCGACGTCGCTGTCGTTCTCGCGGCCTCTCCGACACTTTCCTCGTCCTCGACCGCGGGGAACCACGTGCTCGGCAGGACGGCGTGCTCGACGGTGTACTCGACGCCCTCGCGGCGCGGCCACACGACGCGCGGCTCGGCGGTCGGGTCGGCGGCGTCGATCAGCCAGGTCTCCGACGTGATCTTCGAGCCGACGTCGATCTGCACGAACCGCTGCGAGCGCGAGACGCCCACGCCGACCCAGTAGCGCTCGTCGGGCTCCTCGAAGACGACGACGTCCTGCGTCGCCGGGGTCCCCACCTCGTGGCGCCACACGCGCCAGGGCCGCCACGCGTCGTCGACCGTCGGGTAGAACACGAACCGCCCGTCCGGGGAGAAGACGGCGCCCGGGAACGTGCCGGGGACCTCGTCCACGAGGTCCGTGCCCGTGTCGAGGTCGCGGATGCGCAGCGTGTACCGCTCGTCGCCGACGACGTCGACCGCGTACGCGAGTCGCGTGCCGTCGACCGACACGTCGAACGACCCGAGCGAGAAGAAGTCGTGCCCCTCGGCCTCGACGTTGTCGTCGAGCAGCACCTGCTCGCCCGGCACGGGCACGCCCGGCTCCAGCACGGGCGGCACCCAGGACGACGGCGCGTCGCTGCCGAGGCTCGCGTCGATCGGCGCGCGCGCCCGGATCGGGTACTGCGAGCCCTCCACCGTGCGCGCGTAGTACCAGTGCGCGCCCTGCCGCACGGGCACGGACAGGTCCGTCTCGAGCGTGCGCGCCTTGATCTCCTCGAAGATCCGCTCGCGCAGCGGCTCGAGGTGCGCGAGCCGCGCCTCGGTGTACACGTTCTCGGCCTCCAGGTGGGCGACGACCTCGGGCGACTCCTTGTCCCGCAGCCACTCGTAGTCGTCCTCCACGGTCTCCCCGTGGTGCGTGCGCGGCGCCGGGCGGCGGGGCGCGACGGGCGCTGCCGGCTCCTCCCGCTCCGCGGGGGTCGGCGGCGTGGCGGTCTGCGTGAGGTCGTCAGGCATCTGGCCAGGGTAGTGCCGCCCGACGGCGCCCGGCCGCCGTGGCGCGTCCCGCACCGGTCGTTACGCTCGACGCGTGACGCAGGAGCAGGGGGCCCGCCCGACCGCGGAGACGCTCACGAGCGGGGAGATGGTGCGCGCGTCGGGGCTGTCCATCAAGGCGCTGCGGCTCTACGACGCGAACGGGCTCCTCGTCCCCGCGCGCGTCGACCCCCGCACGGGGTACCGCGCCTACGCGCCCGAGCAGGTCGAGCGGGGGCGCGCCCTGGCGCTGCTGCGCCGGCTCGACGTGCCGCTCGCGCGCGTCCCCGAGGTGCTCGACGCCGACCCGCGCGACGTGCGCGACGTCCTCCTCGGGTGGTGGGACGAGCAGCAGCGGGCGCTCGCGGAGCAGCGCGCGACCGCCGAGGAGCTCGCCCGCCGGCTCGCCGCGCGACGCGGGGAGGCCGAGGTCCGGTGGCGCGACGTCCCGGCGTGCACGGTCGCCACGATCACGTCGTCCACGACCCAGGCCGACCTCGTCCCGACCTTCAGCGCCGACCTGCTGACGATCCGGGCGCACCTCGCCGCCGCGGGCGCCGAGGCGGGCGCCGCGCACTGGGTGATCTACCACTCGCCCGTCGGCCGCGACGTCCCCGGTCGCGTCGAGGCGTGCGTCCCGTACCGGGGGCCGGTCGTCCCCGTCGGGCCGGTCGTGCTCCGCGAGGACCCGGCCCGCACGGAGGCGTACGTCGAGGTCCCCTCGCGCGACTGCCGGTTCCCGCAGATCGTCGGGTACCTCGACGCGCTGCGCGTCGCGACCGGGCAGGCGCACGCCCCGTCCCGCGAGGTCTACGCCGTCCCGTGGTCCGACGAGCAGGACGCCGTCGTCGCGGAGGTCGCGCTCGCCGTCGGGCCCGGCCCCGCGCGCTGACCCGTCAGTCCTCGACGAGCTCCAGGTCTCCGGGGAGCCAGGTGCGGTCGAACCACGGCTCGAGCGGCCCGTACAGGCGCAGCATGGGGAACCACGACCTGCCCGGGACCGTCTCGACCCAGTTGCTCTCGCGCCCCGCGGGCGGCTCGGGCCCGAACCACAGCACGGTGCTCCCGTCGGGCTCCGTCGCGACCGTGCCGCTGAGGCTCATGACGCTGGGGTACGGGTTCGCGGTCTGGAGGAGCGACCGGGTCTGCGTGTCGTAGAGGTCCACCGACCAGAAGTTCTTCGCGGGCGGGTTCGGCGGCAGCACGAGCCGGTACGTGCGCGCCCCGTCGAGGATCCGGCCCTGCGCGTCGTGGGCGGTGTACGCGTAGGCGGACCCGGCCCCGACCTGGGCGTGCGCCATGGCGGGGGTGATGACCGTCGCGAAGAAGTGGAACTGCGTGCGCGCGTCCAGCAGGCGCGCACCGTCGGCGAGGAACTCGTAGGAGCCACCGAGGAACGCCTGGAGCCAGCTCGACCCGGGCGCGACGCGCGCCTCCGGGTCGCGGGGCGAGTACACGAGCGCACGGCTGATCGCCGCGCCGGCCCGCGCGGCGGTGTCGAGCGTCGCGCGCAGCTCCGGGCTCGGGGCGAACGGGCGGCCGGGCACGATGCCCACGGCGCGCAGCAGGCCCGCGCGCTCCGGGTCGAGCGCGCTCGTCGGCTCCTCCGCGACGATCTCGGCGACCTCGTCGAAGAACGAGGCGTCGTTGGCGTGCACCGTGTTGACGCGCGAACCGGCGATGTTGACGAACTCGGTCGGCGCAGGGTCCGCAGCGTCGGCGAGCGGGTAGATCCGCGTCTCCTTCATGGCCGGCACGCCACCCAGCGCGCGCAGCACGACCCAGTTGGTGAACGTGGGCGTCCGGTAGACGAAGTAGCCGTCCGGCACGTCGCCGTCGTAGCCGGGCGGGAGGAAGAGATAGCGGCCGCCCTCGCCGCGGTCCGGGCCCGCGATGCCCATGTCGGCCACGTAGCGGAACCAGAAGTCGTCGACGACGCACAGCGACTGCTTCGGCGGCTCGATGACGAGCGGTCCCGTCTCGCGCAGGTCGACGAAGAGCGACCCGTACGTCGTCTCCGTGTTCGGCGTGAGGAAGATGCCGCCCGAGTCCGCCCGCGGGTCGGTGTACCCGACCTGGTTCGACCGCAGGAGCCCGAGGCTGCGGAACCCGCGCCGCATCGCCACGAGCGAGGCGCCGGGCACGGTGCTGAGGAACGCCTCGACCCCGCGCAGGAAGTCCAGCGACCCGTAGAGCCGCTCGACGGACTCCGGGGTCGGCACCCCGTCGACCAGCTCGAACCGCCCCAGCGGGGTGTCCACCGGCGACGGCGTGCTCACGGCGGCGACCGCCGCGGCCAGGGCGTCGGCCCCGGTGCTCGTCGCCATACTGGTCTCGGTGCTGGTCTCGGTGCTCGCGTCGGGCATGGCTCAGGCCCCTTCGTCGGTCGATGCACGGCACGCACGCTCGACGCCGAGCGGCTGCGCCGACCGTAGGCCCGGGGCCACCGCGCCGCCACCGGGAACACGGCTTGACCCTGCCCCTGGGGCGGACCCGAGGCTCGCGGCATGGACGTCTCGCGCTACGCCACCCACAGCCCCTGCTCCGACCCGCGCCACCACGCGCCGCTCCTCGCGGCCGTGGCGCCCGACCCGGCGAGCCTGCACGCGGCCGTGACGAACGCCGTCGTGCACTACCGCGCCGGGGCGACCGCCGCCACGCCGGACCAGCTCGACGACGTCGACCGGCGCTGGACGGCGTCGATCCTCGACGCGGTCGTGGAACGTTCGCCCGGCCCCCTCGACGCGCCGCGCTCCTCCGAGCGTCAGGTCGGGGGATGCTGCCGCGACCACTCCCTCCTCGCCGTCGCCGTCCTCCGCGAGCACGGCGTCCCGGCCCGGACGCGCCTCGGGTTCGCGGACTACCTCGGCACGGACGGGTTCCACCACGACCACGTCGTCGTGGAACGGCACGACGGCGCGCGCTGGGTGCGCTCCGACCCGGAGCTCGGGCCCGACGACGTCGCGTTCGACCCGTTCGACCTGCCGACCGGCGAGGGGTCGCCCTTCGAGACCGCCGCGGAGGTCTGGACGGCGTACCGCGCCGGACGCCGCGACCTCGCCGGCCACGGCGCCGGTCCCGACCTGCCCTGGCTGACCGGGCCCGGGTTCGTCCAGCGGTACGTGCTCGCCGACCTCGCGCACCGGCAGCGGCACGAGCTCCTGCTGTGGGACGTGTGGGGGGCTGCCGCCCTGCCCGGCGCCGCCCCGGACGAGCGCGCCGTGGCGCTCACGGACCGGGTCGCCGACCTCACGCTCCAGGCCGACGCGGGCGACCGGACCGCCGAGGCGGCGCTCACCGTGCTCTGGGCGACGGACGACCGCCTGCGGCCCGGTCGCTACGTCACGACCTGGTCGCCCACCGGCCGGCTCGGCTGGACCGACCTGGTCGCGCGCCGGACCGGCTGGGCCGCCGTCCCGCGCGACGCTGCGCTCGTCGGGTGAGCCCCGCGGGTGAGCCCGGTGGGCAGGTCCCGCCTGCCGAGCCGGGTGCGGCTCAGCCCAGCAGCGCGACCGTCCGGCCGTCCCAGCGCAGGAGTCGACCCTGGGCCGGAACGAACGACGCCCACTCGCCCTCGAGGTCCTGCTCCCAGACGACCGAGCCCGACGACAGCTCGAGCGCGACCACGCGCGGGTGGGTGCCGGTGGACGGGTCGACGAGCACCAGGATCGCGCACCGCCCGTCCGTGAAGGCCTGCGTCACCATCGCCGACCGGCCCTCGTCGCCCCCGAGGTCGTCGAGGAACCGCGACCACGTCTGCTCGCCCGAGAGCGCGTCGAGCGCCAGGACGGTGCTCGCCGTGCCGACGACGGCCGTGCCCTCCGCGAGCACGTAGACGGCCTCCGGGACGCGTGCGCCGTCGTACGTCCACAGGCGCGCGCCCTCGTCGTCGTACGCGCGCAGGTCGATCCCGTCGCGCACGAGGAGCACGCCGGGCGCCGGGTCGTCGGTCGCCTGCGGGTCGAGCACCTCGCCCGGGGCGTCGAGGACGGGCACCCCGGCCCCGTCCAGCACCCGGTCGGGTCGCAACGCCCCGGTCGTGCCCTGCCGGTCGGCGTCCACGAGGAACCGCCCGCCCGCGAGCGGGACGGCGCCGTCGGTCGGCAGGTCCGGGTCGTCCAGGCGCTCGCCGTCCGGGAGGAACGACGCCGCGACGCCACAGCCGCCGACGTCGACCAGGGTCTCCGTCGCGACGAGCGTGAGCCGGTCCGGGTCGATCTCCTCGCCGCCCGTCTCCGGGTCCCACGTGGTGCACGACCACGGCACGTCCTGGAACGGGAGCTCGCTCCGCCAGCGCACGTCGCCGGTCAGGGCGTCCTCGACCGTCACGACGACGTCGCGCCCCGCGACGCCGTCGACCGACTCCCCGGCGCCCGGGTCGACCGCGACGGGCGGCCCGCTCGGCTCGCCCGGCTCCCCGACGCGCTCGGCCCGGACCAGCCCGCCGTCGGGCCCCGGCACGAGCACCGCGCCGTCCACCTCGACGTCGCGCTCCCCCACGACCTGACCCGCCGCGCCGAGCACCGTCACGTGCGCCGGCGGGACGTCCGCGCCCGGCTCGGGCTGCGACCGCGTCCCGGGGTCGTACCAGAACGGCCCGACCCCGGATCCCGCGACGCACACCACCTCGCGCGACGCCACGCCGGGCAGCTCCCACGGGCTCCAGGACCCGCACACGGCCTCGTCGCCGCCGAGCGGGGTCCGCCACGCCTCGGCGCCGCTGTCCAGGTCCAGCGCGACGGCCTCGTCGCCCTCCACCGTCACGAGCAGACCCGGCAGGAAACCGACGCCGCGGTCCGTCGCGGCCGACGCCGTCCACCTCTCGGTCGGGGCGGCGTCGAGGGGCCGCACCGCCCCGCGCGCGACCTCGAGCCGCTCCTGCGCGTCACGGCTCGTCACCGTGTCGACGACGAGCATCCCGCCCACGAGCACCACCACGACACCGGTCACCACGGCGGCGGCGACCCAGCGCGCTCGCCTGCGGTCCCCGCGCGGCTCGCGCGGATGAGGGGGCGGCCCCTCGACGTCCACCCCGTCCGGGCCGTCGCCGGCGGCCACCGTCGCGTCGTGCGCCCCGAGGCCGGGAGGGGTGTCGCGAGGGAGCGCACCGAGCAGCACGGGGTGCGGCGCGTCGAGGAGGTCGGGGTCGACGTCGATCCCGGCCGACTCGACGAGCTCGAACGTGCGGCGGTCGTCACCGCCGTCTCGTCGTCGGAGCGGCACGAGCCCAGCGTAGGACGGGCGTCAACCGAGCCGGGCGATCTCCGTCTCGCTCATCCGCAGGAGCCGACCCTGGAGCGGCGCCGCCCAGGAGCCCCCGTCGGCCGACACCTCCGTCGTCCACGCGACGTGGCCGTCGGACAGGTCGAGCGCGAGGAGCGTGGTCCTCCCGGCGTCCCAGTCGGAGACCGTGACGATCGCCCGGGTGCCGTCGGTGTACGCGGTGTCGGTGCCCCAGCCCGACCCGACGTCCAGCGCCGCCTCGGCCTCCTCCCTGCCGAACGACCAGCGCTCGCGGCCCGTGGCGGCGTCGAGCCCGATGAGGACGCCGTTCCCGTACCCGTTCGAGATCACCAGCGTGTCGCTCGCCGCGACGAGCACGCTCTCCGGCGTCCCGACCTCGTCCGTGCGCCACAGCTCCGCGCCCGCCTCGTCGTAGGCGGCGATCCCCAGCCCGTCGCGCACCACGTGCGGGCTCGGGCGCCCGTCCGTCGACCGGGGCACGACGACCGGCCCGGGCGCCTCCCAGCGCACCGACCCGTCCGGCGCGAGGATCGCGGGTGCCGCCGTGACGTCCCCGCCCGCCGGGTAGCCCCAGCTGTAGTCGTTGCTCGTCGGGTCGCGATAGTAGGTGCCGTCGCCGAGCGCCACGACGCCGTCCGTCGGGACACCGACGTCGTCGAGCCGGGTCCCGTCGGGCGTGAACCACGAGGTGACGCCGCAGCCGTCGACGCGCAGGAGGCGTGTCTCGACGGCGACCCACAGGTTCTCGAGCTCGGTGCGGGTCGTCTGGGTGCCGTCGGTCTCGCTCCACTCGACGCACTGCCCCGACCGTGCGACGAACGGGACGTCGGCCTCCCAGCGCAGGTCACCCGTGAGGGCGTCCTCGACCCGGACGACGGCCGGGCGTCCGACGGGCATCTCGCTGATCTCGCCCGTCACCAGGTCCTGTTCGACCAGGGCACCGTCACCCTCCGGCACCTCGCCCACGCGCTCCGCCCGGACGATCGTCCCACCGAGCCCGGGCGAGGGAGCGCCGCCCTCCGAGGTCACCTCCCGACGGCCGAGCACCTCGCCGTCCGCGTCGACGACGGTGACCGTCCACGCCGAGGCCTCGACGCGCCCCGTCATCGGGTCGAACGGCAGCTCGTCCTCGGGGAGCGGTGCGCCCGCCGCGTCGAGGGAGGGGGCCAGGCACACGAGCGTGTCGTCCGGGTCGCCGAACGGCAGGGACCAGACGAGCGCGCTGCCGCACGCCGCGTACGCGCCGACCTCGACGCGCCAGCGCTCCTCGCCCGTGTCGAGCGAGCGCGCGACCGCGGACTCCCCCTCGAACGTCACGAGGGCGCCGGGGACGAGGGAGAAGCCGCTCGGGAGCGAGACGTCGGCGGTCCACTGCTCCCGCGGGGCGTCGGGGAGCGGCTCGACCCCGCCTGGTGCTGCGCGCAGGCGGTCGAGGTCGGCGCGGCCGTGCCACGCGTCGACGGCGAGCATCCCGCCGAGCACGAGGGCGACCCCGGCGGCGACCGCGCCGACCACGGCCGTCCGTCGGCCGGAGCGGGACGCCCGGGCACCGCCGGAAGGGTCGCCGTCAGCGGGCTCGGCCGGGTCGGGCGCCTCCTCCGGGCCCGGGACCGGCACGCCCTGTCCGGGTCCGAGCGCGTCGAGGTCGACCGGCGACGCGGCGCCCGACCGGGAGGCACCCGCGGTGCTGCCGCGAGGAACGGGCGTGGTGCCGGCGGCGGAACCCCAGGCCGGCGAGTCGTCCTCGAGGTCCGCGTCCGCGTCCGCCGACTCGACCAGCTCGAAGGTCAGTCGGTCCCGGGCGTCACGACGGCGGAGCGGCACCCTGCCAGCCTAGGGGACTTCCGTGCTCCGTCCTCGACTCGCACGTGACCGTGGGACGGCCCTCACGGGCCGCGCGGTGACGCCCGGCGACAGCCGCGTGACGCGGCCGTGAACTCTCGACGAACACTCGTGCTCGTCCCGGCCGCGACCGTCGCGGCGCCGCCACACTGCCCCTGTGCACGACGAACTCACCGAGCTGGCTCAGCACACCGCGATGCGCCCGCCGGCGCGCGCGAGCGGCGCCGTCGCGGACCTCGCGCGGCCGGTCCTGTCGGTCGGCTCCGCCATGCCGGTCGGGCAGCTCGAGGTCGTGTTCCGCGACCCCGACGTCGCGTGCGTCGTCGTGCACGACGACGCGGTCCCCCCGCCCGGTGCTCCGGCCCCGCGCACGGGGGTCGTGGTGCGCGCGAGCCTCGTCGCCGCGCTCACCGGCCGGCTCGGCTACGGCCGCGCGGTCCTGGAGCGCCGGCCGGTCGCGAGCGTCACGGACTGGGCGCCGCTCGTCGTCGCGCCGACGGCGGCCGTCACGGAGGTCGCGACGCTCGCCATGTCCCGGCCGGACGACCACCGGTACGACGACGTCCTCGTCCGCGGCGGCCACTGGGCGAGCGTCGGCGCGGCCGAGCTCGTCCGCTCGCTCGTCGGCACGCTCGCGGAGCGGTCCACGCACGACCCGCTCACGGGACTGCTCTCGCGCCGCAGCACGTGGCACTCGCTCACCCGTCGCTGCCGGCTGGTCGCGCACGGCGGCACGCGCGTCGTGCTGCTCCTGCTCGACGTCCGCGACATGGCCGGGATCAACGCCGTCCACGGGCAGGACGCCGGGGACGCCGTCCTCGCGGGGGTCGGGCGGAGCCTGCGGTCGTGGCTCCCCGGGGGCTGCGAGGCGGGCCGCGTCGACGGCGACCGGTTCGCCGTGCTCGCGACGCTGCCCGCGATGGGCGACGTCGAGGCCGCCGCGAGCGCCGAGGCCCTGCGCCACGAGGTGCTCGCCCGGCTCGGCGCACCGGACGGCCCGGCCCGCCCGACGTTCCGCACCTCGCTCACGTGGTCCGTCGCCGGAGCGGCGGACGCCGACGAGCTCGTGCGCGAGGGCGAGGCCCGCCTCGCGACCACCCCCACCCCGCCGAACACGACATGGGTGCCGTTATCCGTCGGATAACGGCACCCATGTCGTGTTCGACAGCGCGTGGGGGCGTGGTCGGGTCAGGCGACGCCCAGGTAGGCCTCCTTGATGCTGGAGTCGGCCAGCAGCTCCTTGCCGCCCCCGGCGCGCACCACCTCGCCCGTCTCGAGCACGTAGGCGCGGTCGGAGCGCGAGAGCGCCTGCTGCGCGTTCTGCTCGACGAGCAGGACCGTCGTCCCCTGGGCGTTGATCTCCGAGACGATGCGGAAGATCTGCTGGATGACCATGGGCGCGAGGCCCATCGACGGCTCGTCGAGCAGCAGGAGCCGTGGGCGGGCCATGAGCGCGCGCCCGATCGCGAGCATCTGCTGCTCGCCGCCGGACATCGTGCCGCCCACCTGCTCCTTGCGCTCGGCGAGGCGCGGGAAGAGGTCGAACACCCGGTCGACGGTCTCGTCGTGCTCGGCCTTCGACGCGAACGTCCGCGCGTACGAGCCCATCTCCAGGTTCTCGATGACGGTCATGCCGGGGAAGATGCCGCGGCCCTCGGGCGCCTGCACGATGCCTTCCAGCACCCGCAGGTGGGCCTTCATCCTGGTGATGTCCTTGCCGTCGAAGAGGACCTTGCCCCGCGAGACCGGGCGGATGCCCGAGATCGCGCGCATCGTCGTCGTCTTCCCGGCGCCGTTCGCCCCGATGAGGGTGACGAGCTCGCCCTCCTCGACGGTGATCGAGATGCCCCGCACCGCCTCGATGCGCCCGTAGGCGACCGTCATGTCCTGCAGCTCAAGCAGTGGCATCGCCGCTGCCTCCTTCGGTCGTCGGCCCGGCGGCACGGTCCGGGCCCGTGCCCCCCTCGTCAGCGGTCAGCTCGGAGTCCGGCACGCCCAGGTAGGCCGCGATGACCTTGGGGTCGCTCGTGACCTCGTCGGGCGTGCCGTCCGCGATGACGCGCCCGAACTCGAGCACGACGATCCGGTCGGTCACCCCGCGGACGAGGCGCATGTCGTGCTCGATGAGCAGGACGGTGTAGCCGTCGTCGCGGATGTGGCGGATGAGGTCCATGAGGGACTCCTTCTCCGCCGGGTTGAAGCCCGCCGCGGGCTCGTCGAGGCACAAGAGCTTCGGCTCGGTCGCCAGGGCGCGCGCGATCTCCAGACGGCGCTGGTCACCGTAGGAGAGGTTGCGCGCCTTCTCCGTCGCTCGTCCGCCCACGCCCACGAACTCGAGCAGCGCGAGCGCCCGGTCGATCGCGTCCCGCTCCTCGCGCCGGTGGCGCGGGGTGCGGAACAGCGCGCCCGGGACCGAGGTGCGGTGCCGCGCGTCCGACCCGACGACGACGTTCTCGAGCGCCGTCATCTCGTTGAAGAGACGGATGTTCTGGAACGTGCGGGCGATGCCGCGCTGCGTGATCCGGTAGCGCTTGAGCTTGCCGACCGGGGAGCCGTCGAACACGACCTGCCCCTGCGTGGGCCGGTAGACGCCGGTCATCGCGTTGAACGCCGTCGTCTTGCCCGCGCCGTTCGGCCCGATGAGGCCCAGGATCTCGCCGCGCCGGATGTCGAACGTCACGTCGTTCAGCGCGACGAGGCCGCCGAACTGCACGGTGACGTTCTGCATCTGCAGCAGCGGCTCGCCGACCTTCGCGTGGACCGTGCGGTCCGGCGCGACCATTGCGTCGACGAGGTCGGGGTTCGCGAGCTCGGGCCGCACCTCGGCGACGTCGACGATCGCGGGCTCCTCCAGGACGGCGCCCGGCATGTAGAGGTCGGCGCGCGAGGAGTCGGCGCGGCCCGACGACGCGAGGTGCTCGTCGCCGTGCTCGCCGCCCGCACCGATACCGCCGGGGTCGTGGGTGCTCATCGGGTCTCCTCCCCGTCCGTCGTGCTCTCTCCCGTGCCGTTCCCGGCCGCCGTCGTGCGGG
This sequence comes from Cellulosimicrobium sp. CpK407, assembly GCF_051844275.1. NCBI lineage: Bacteria > Bacillati > Actinomycetota > Actinomycetes > Micrococcales > Promicromonosporaceae > Cellulosimicrobium > Cellulosimicrobium sp. CpK407. The sequence continues at coordinate 14,585 of NZ_JBGNYC010000010.1, read as the reverse complement.
CGCCGCTCGTCGTGGCCGACGCGCCCGACGCCGTGGCGACGGCCGGGGAGCCCGGCCGCGCACCGTCGTCGGACCCCGAGCGCGTGGCGGCCTGCGCCGTGCGGCGCGCCGCCACGTAGAGCTCGCGCCCGTAGGCGAGCAGCTTCTGCCGGACGGGGATCAGGCCCTGTGGACGGAAGATCATGAGCACGACCAGCGCGATCCCGAAGAACAGGTACCGGTAGCTCGCGATCTCGTTGCCGTTGATCGGGATGCCGAAGAGCTCGGTCCGGCCGAGGAAGAAGTTCGGCAGGTACACGATGATGAACGCGCCGAGGATCACCCCGAGCTTGTTGCCCTGCCCGCCGAGCACGACCGCGCAGAGGAAGAGCACGGAGTTGATGACGTTGAAGTTCGTCGGGATGACGAACTGCACCTGGCCCGCGTAGAGCGCGCCCGCGACGCCGCCGATCGACGCGCCGATGACGAACGCCCACAGCTTGAAGCGGAAGGTCGGGACGCCCATGATCTCCGCCGCGTCCTCGTCCTCGCGGATCGCGACCCAGGCGCGCCCGACGCGCGAGCGCTCCAGGTTCCCCACGAGGAGGAGCGAGATGACGATGAACACGAGGCTGAGCCAGTACCACCACACGCCCGAGTTGAGCGTGCCCGCGGCGTTGCCCGCGGAGAAGACGCCGTTGGGCAGCTCCTCCGTGACCCCGACGCGCGGGTAGGCCACGCCGCGCAGGCCCTGGCCGCCGCCCGTGAGCTCGTCGAGGTTGTCCGCGAGGAGACGGACGATCTCGCCGAACCCGAGCGTGACGATGGCGAGGTAGTCGCCGCGCAGGCGCAGCGTGGGCGAGCCGAGGATCAGGCCGGACAACGACGTGATCGCGACGGCGACCGGCAGCGCGGCGAGCCACGCCCAGTCGCTCGACAGCCACTCGTCGGTCTGGTTCCACGGGCTGTCCGGGCTCGTGAGGATCGCGACCGTGTACGCGCCGATGGCGTAGAAGCCGACGTACCCGAGGTCGAGCAGGCCGGCCTGGCCCACCACGACGTTGAGGCCGATGGCGATGAGGGCGATCATGCCGAACTGCGCCATCACGCCGCCGAAGTTGGTGCCCACCGTGGTGAGCACCGGGATGTTGAGGACCGGTACGAGCGCCATGAAGATCAGGAACGGCACGCCGATCAACCACTGGGTGGGCCGCGCCTGGGCGTCCCACCACAGCCGGAACCGGTCGCCGACGCCGCCGTGCGGGCGGTCCTTGGTCGCGACCCGGCCCACGGGAGGCATGGACGTGGGGCGGCCCTCGGGCGCCTGGGGTGCGGGAGTCGAGGTGCTCATGCGCGGGCCCTCCCCAGCGACTCGCCGAGGATGCCCGTCGGGCGGAACATGAGGACGACGATGAGGAGCACGAACGCGACGACGTCGCGCCACTCCGTCCCGAACACGACCTGCCCGTAGTTCTCCATGACGCCGAGCAGCAGACCGCCGAGCAGCGCGCCGCGCAGGTTGCCGATCCCGCCGAGCACCGCGGCGCAGAACGCCTTGATGCCGAGGATGAAGCCGCCGGAGTAGATGATCCCGTTCGGCACGCGCAGCGTGTACAGGAGCGCCGCCGCACCGGCCAGGATGCCGCCGATGAGGAACGTCAGCATGATGACGCGCTCGCGCGAGACGCCCATGAGGGTCGCGGTCACCGGGTCCTGCGCGACGGCGCGGATGCCGCGGCCGAACTTGGTCCGGTTGATGAACATGTCCGTCGCGAGCGCGAGGACGAGCGCCGACAGGATGATGACGAGCGTGATGTTCGTGACCGGCGCGCCGCCGATCGTGAACTGCACCTCGGGCTGCACGAGCCGGATCGGCTGCTGCGCGTTGACGCCGCCCAGCGTGCCGCCCGTGAGCTTCGGCAGCACGAAGTGCACGAACTCCTGGATGATGAACGACATCCCGATCGCGGTGATGAGGAACACGAGCGCCGGCGCGCCGCGTCGGCGCAGCGGCCGGTACGCCACCCGTTCCAGCCCGACCGCGGCGCCGCCCGCGACGAGCATCCCGCCGAGCATCGCGATGCCGAGGTAGAGGACGGTGAGGGCGATGCCCTTGTCGTACGCGTTCCCGCTCGGGGCGAAGCCGAGGAGCATGAGGGTCGCGTACTGCCCGAACATGCCGAGCATGAAGACCTCGGAGTGGGCGAAGTTGATGAGCCGCAGGACGCCGTAGACGAGCGTGTAGCCGACGGCCACGAGCGCGTAGATGGCGCCGTACGTGAGGCCCTCGATGGTGAGGCCCCAGAAGTTCCGGGCGAGGCCCGCGATGTTGAAGTCGATGAGGGACTGGTGGACGAGGGGACCGGCGGTCGCGCTGTGCATCAGCGCGTCAGCAAGAGCGGGCATGACGCTCCCTGATTCTTTCTCTGGTGTACGAGGTCGTGGTCCACGACGGGCGCCCCGCCCGGCGTCCCCCGCGCGGTGCGGGAGCGTCGGGGCAGGGCGCCCGTCGTCGTCGGACTACTGGACCTCGTAGATCCAGATGAGCGCGGAGGCGAGCTCGCCCGTGTCGTCCCACTCGTAGGTGCGGGCCAGGCCCTCACCGGAGTAGTTCGCCACGTAGTCGATCAGGCCGGCGCGGTCCGTCACCCCGGACGCGATGCCCGTGAGCATGATCGTCGCGAGGTCGTAGCCCTCGACCGAGTACACGCCCGGCGCCTGGCCGTTCGTCTCCTCGTACGTCGCCGCGAAGTCCTCCGGGGCGGGGCCGCACGGGCAGGAGAGGATCGCGCCCTTCGAGGACGCGCCCGCCTGCGAGACGAACTGCGGGTCGTTCGTGCCGTCCGCCGAGACGAACGGGATCTCGACGCCGCCGTCGCGCAGCTGCTGCACGAACGGCGCCGCCTCCGCGTAGTAGCCGGCGTAGAAGACCGCGTCGGCGTCCGCGCCCGAGATGATCTGGACGGCCGCGGAGAAGTCCTTGTCGCCCGTCTTGACCTCGGCGGCGCAGTCCTCGTTCGCGGCGTCGCCCAGGCCCTCGGTGATCTGCTGGGCGAGACCGATGCCGTAGTCCGAGTTGTCGGAGACGACGCAGACGCTGCCGAACTCCTTCGTGTTGACGAGGTACTTGGCGACCGACGGCCCCTGGACGGCGTCGTTGGCGAGGCCGCGGAAGAAGTTCGTCCAGCCGTTCGCCGTCAGGTCAGGGTTCGTGGCCGACGCCGTGAGCGAGAGCAGGCCCGCCTGGTTGAAGACGTCGCCCGTCGCGGCGGTCTCGCCCGAGAACGCCGGGCCGAGCAGGCCGAGCACGGAGGTGTCGCCGACGATCTGCGGCGCGACCTGGGTGGCCTTCTGCGGGTCGCCCTCGGTGTCGAACTCCTTGATGGTCACCTGGCACCCGGGGTTCGCCGCGTTGAACGCGTCCACCGCGACCTTCGCCCCGTACAGGATGTTGAGGCCGAGCGCGGCGTTCGGACCCGTGAGGGCGCCCGCCATCGCGATCGACGTGCCCTCGGCACACTCGGCGCTGCCGTCGCCGGCCGGGTCGGCCGGGTTGCCGGCCGCGGTCGCCTCGACCTCGGCGCCGTCGATGTCGATCTGGACCGACGGGACGATGCTCAGGTCGGCCGAGCCACCGTCGTCGGTCTCGGTCGACGTCCCGGTCGTCTCGTCGTCTCCGCCGCCCTGGGACTGGGGACCGCAGGCGGTGAGGACGAGAGTGGCCGCGAGGAGCAGAGCAGCACCCCCGCTCGCCCGTCGTGCTGTGCGATGCATGCCAACCTCCGTGGTCCTGATCCCCGCGGAGGGCGGCCACGCCGCTTCTCTCCGCGGTCGATCGCTGAATTCAACACTGAATTGCGTGCTGAATAGTGACACAGGTCACCCGGGGACGAAACCGGCCCGCGGACGTGTCGCCCGGAGCCCTCCGCGGCATCTCGGAGGGCTCCGGACCCACGAATCCGCGGGAGGTGGCGCCTCCGCGTTCCTGGGTGACGCGAACGTAGGCGGATCGGATTTCGTGGGACGCAGGGAGTTGTTACCGACTCGTAACGTAAGGGTCTCGTTTCGTTCCGTGGACGGTACGGATGTGCCGTTTTCGGCGTCCCTCTACGGTGGAGCGATGACCCTCGCGTCGCGCCTCCTGCACACCCGCTGGTTCGTCCGGGCCCCGATCGTTCTCTTCCGCTCCGGCCTCGGCTTCCTCGCCGGTGGACGGCTCCTGCTGCTCGGGCACCGCGGCCGGTCCACGGGCGAGGCCCGGTACGTCGTCCTCGAGGTCACCGACCGGCCGGCGCCGGGGTCGTGGGTCGTCGTCGCCGGGCTGGGGCCGCGTTCGCAGTGGTACCGCAACGTCGTCGCGGACCCGCGCGTGCTCGTGTGGGTGGGGCGACGGCGGCACGTGCGGAGCACCGCCCGCACCCTCCCGCCCGACGACGGCGCCCGCCTCCTGCGCGCGTACGCCGCCCGGTACGCGCGGGGCTGGGCGGTGCTGGAGCCGGTGCTCCTCGAGTGGGCCGAACCGCTCGCCGCCGAGCGCGGGGAGGCGGACTGGCGGCGGGTCGTGCCCGTGGTGGAGCTGACCGCGCTCGGGGTGTGACCTGCGGCGTCGGGACCTCGTGCGGCCGTCGCGACACCCGCGCGACGACCCATGGCCAAGAAGGGGCATACCCTGTACGGTTGACCCCGAGATTGCAGTGCCTCGCTTGTCCTCGCGTCGATGTGACCGCCACCCGGCGGGCGCCCGGCGGACCTTGTTACCCAAGAGTTGACGACGAACACCGTGATGTACTCCCCTGCGCCCGCGGGGGGTGTTTCCACACTCTTGAAGGAGTAACAATGGCTACCGGAACCGTGAAGTGGTTCAACAGCGAGAAGGGCTACGGCTTCATCGCCCCCGAGGACGGCTCGGCCGACGTGTTCGCGCACTACTCCGCGATCCAGTCGCAGGGCTTCCGCACGCTGGAGGAGAACCAGCGCGTCGAGTTCGACGTGACGCAGGGCCCCAAGGGCCCGCAGGCGGAGAACATCCGCGCGATCTGATCCGATCTCCCCGGTGACGACCCTCACGGGTCGCGCCGACCGATCGTTCACCGAGTGCCCCCGACCCCTCCGGTCGGGGGCACTCGTGCGTCCGGGCCCGGCCGTCCGTCGGACGAGGTGCCGAACCCGTGGCTGCGGGTCACGCGACGGCCGACATGACGCGTCACCCCGGCTCGGCGGAGAGCGCGCCCCCGCGAACCCGGGGTCGCGGGGTACGGGAGGGCGCGGGTGGCGCCCGTCCCCGGGTTCGGCGGCCGGCGGAACCGTGGGGCGGGGCTCCGCGTTGGTCCGGGAGTGAGCCGCACCGGCCACGACACCGCGCGAGCGCACGGCGCCGCGCCATCCCACCCGGAGGACGACCCATGGGATTCCTGGACCGGCTCCTCGGCCGCGAGCCGCGCGACCCGCACGGCGACCCGCAGGCGGGCCCCTACGGCTCGCCGGCGCAGCACCCGACGCAGTACCCGCCCCAGTACTCCGGCCAGCCTGCGTACGGGAGCGCCCCGCAGGACGCGCGCCCCGGGGCGGCCGCGCCCCGCACCCCCGACCAGGTCGCCATCGACCGCTACCGGTACCTGCTGCGCACCGCGCCGCCGGACCAGGTCGAGCAGGCCCACGCCGAGGCGTTCGCGCGTCTGACGCCCGAGCAGCGGCGGCAGGTCCTCGCCGAGCTCGGTGAGCAGGTGCCGGCGTCGGAGCGCGCGACGTCCGACGCGCCGCAGGACCTCGCCCGGATGGCGACGCGCGCCGAGATGCGCCAGCCCGGCACCCTGGAGCGCACGTTCGCGGGCCGTGGCCAGGGCGCACCCGGCTTCGGCGCCATGGTCGGCTCGAGCCTGCTCGGCACGATCGCGGGCGTCGTCATCGGCTCGGCGGTCGCGAACGCCCTCTTCGGGCCCGCGTTCGCCGACCCGACGCAGCCCGTCGCGGAGGACGCGGCGGCCGAGCAGGGCGCCGAGGACCCCGGCGCGGCCGAGGGCGGCGACGGCGGAGCCGTCGAGGCCTCGGGCGGGGACCCTGCGGGCGGCGGGCTCGACGACGGCGGAGGTGACGTCGGCGGCGACTTCGGCGGCGGCTTCGACGACTTCGGCGGCTTCGGGGAGTTCTGACCGACCCGCGCCGCAGGCTCCGCCCCGTGACACCGGGTCCGGGACCCCGCGATGCCGGGGCCGGAAGCCCCGCGATGCCGGGGCCGGAACCCCCGCGATGCCGGGTCCGGGACCCCCGCGATGCCGGGGCCGGACCCGTGTCGGCACCGCCGTCGGCCACCCCGGTGCGCGGGGCAGGTCGACGGCGGGTCAGCCCAGAGGCGCGGAGCCGGTCAGCCCCAGGAACGCGCCGAGCTCTTCCACGCCCCGCGGTGAGTGCGGCAGCGCGTCGGTGAGCCCGGGCGACCGCACGACGACGGCGCGCCACTGCGCCCGCGAGACCGCGACGTTGACGCGGTGCCGCGACAGCAGGAACCCGAGGCCGCGCGAGGCGTCGCGGCCCGAGGACGCCGCGAGCGTCACGACGACGACCGGCGCCTCCTTGCCCTGGAACCGGTCGACCGTGCCCACCTGGACGTCCGGGTACCCCGCCGCCTCCAGCGCGCCCCGCACGGCCCACACCTGCGCGTTGTAGGCCGCGACGACCAGGACGTCCCCCTGCCCGAGCGGGCGTCGCTCCTCGACCCCGTCGACCGTCGTCGTCCACGTCCGCCCGAGGACCCGCTCCACCTGCCGGACGACCTCGGCCGCCTCCTCGGGCGAGCGCACCGAGTTCCCCGCGTGCTCCACGAGCACCTGCTCGATCCCGGGCGGGACGCCGTCGAGGTCGCGGGCCGCGGTGCACGGGTGCGCGTGGAGACGGTCCTCGTACGCGAGGGTCGAGACGGCCTGCGCGAGGCGCGGGTGCATGCGCCAGGTCGTCGGCAGGAAGTAGCCGCGCCCCGGGGGCAGCACGCCGTGGCCGTCGGCCAGCCAGCCGAGCGCGGACCGGTCGACGGGCTCGGGGTGCCGGCCCTGGCTCACCTGCGGGAGCTGCTGCGGGTCGCCCAGGAGGAGGAGCCGACGCGCGGCGCGCGCCACCGCGACCGTGGTCGCGAGCGAGAGCTGACCGGCCTCGTCGACGACGAGCAGGTCGAGCGTGCCGGCGGGGAGCCGGTCCGCCGCGAAGTCCCAGGCGGTCCCGCCGACGACGCGCGCTCCCGGCTGCGTCGCGAACGCCGCGAGGTGGGCGCCGTCGAGCTCGTCGTACACGGCGCGCGTCGACGGCCCGTCCGCCGCGATCTTCTTCGCGACGACCTCGCGCGGGACGCCCGCCCCGAGCACGACCGCCCGCAGCATGTTCTCGACGACGGCGTGCGACTGTGCGACGACGCCGACCCGCCAGCCTCGCGCGACGAGCCGTGCGACGACGCGCGACCCGACGTAGGTCTTGCCCGTCCCGGGCGGGCCCTGGACCGCGAGGTACGAGTCGTCGAGCCGTTCGACGGCGGCCGTGACCGCCGCGACGACGTCGCCGTCCACGACCGGCGGGAGCCCGGGCGCGACCACACCGTCCGCATCCTCCGGGAGGCGCGCGCCGTCGCTGCCCTCCGGAGCACGAAGACCGTCCACGGGTGCGGCGGGCGCCGGCACGAGCCGTGGACGTCGCCGCAGGAGCACGTCGGTCGCGGCGTCGAGCGGGAGCGTCCCCGTCGTCCGCCACGTCCGGAGCGCCGTGCGGGCGGCGGCCTCCGCCGCCGCCTCGAGCGGCTTCGCGCTCGGGCCGGGCGACGGGGTGAGCGCGACGGGGGTCGCGTCGAACGGCTCGGCACCTGTCGGGAGCTGCTCGCGCACGACCAGCACGTCCCGGTCGCCCGCAGGAGTCGCCCGACGCCCGGCGTCCACGACCGACGCCCCCGTGAGCCAGCCGCGCACGCCGTCGACGGCGGTCTTGGCGCACGGCGGCAGCGGTGGGTCGTAGAGCACGTACGGCGCCACCCCGACGCGCAGGTCGCTCCCCTCGGGGAGACGACCCACGAGCGCCAGGCGCCGCGACCACGTCCGGCGCCCCGGCTCGACCTCCCAGCCCGAGACGACCTCCGCCTCCTCGACGAGGAACGCGTTGCGCCTCCCCAGCCACTCGTCCACCGGGAGCGAGAGCCGGGAGTAGTGCTCGTGCCAGAACGGCTTCCCCTCGCGCCGGAAGTACCCTGCCGCCGCGCCGTACAGCGCGAGCGCCCGCTCGTCGGCGCCCCGCCGGGCCCGGTCCTCCCCCACGACCTCCCGGATCTCCTCCTCCAGCACCACCGCGGACGCCCGCTCCCGCGGCTCGACGTCCGCCAGATCCCCACCCCGCCTGTCGGGCGCGATCTCGCCCCCGGGAGAGGTGACGGACAGGGCGGGGTCGGGGGAGACGCGCGCCGTCGTGGCGGGCCTGGCGGGAGCATCCGAGCGACGAGGATGCGGATGGTAGACGGCGCGCGTCTCCCCCGACCCCGCACCCGAGGCAACCACCTCGGAGGTGAGAACGGCGTGCCGCAACCAGTCCGCCAGGCGCAGCGTCGACACGCAGTCGTACCGGTTGTAGTCCGCGATCCCGCGGAGCAGCTCGTCCGCCTCGTCGTCGCGGCCGGCCTCACGCAGGGCGGTGTACTCCGCGTACGCGACGACCGACGCCGCGGCGGTGGTCACGTCGCCGGTGCGCAGCTCGTCGCCCATGTAGAGCGGCTCGAGCTTCTTGATCGACCGGGACTTGTCGGAGACGCGCAGCGCCTGGCGCACGACGGCGTACAGGTCGACGAGGACGCCGTCGCGCAGGAGGTCGTCGACCTCCTCCTCGTACACGCCGTGCCGCGCGGCGATGGCGAGCAGGTGCGCGCGCTCGTAGTCCGCATAGTGGTAGACGTGCAGGTCCGGGTACGTACGGCGGCGCGCGTTGACGTGGTCGACGAACGCGACGAGGGCGTCGCGCTCCGCCGCGAGGTCGTGCGCCCAGAGCGCGTGGAAGGCCGGCCGGTCCTCGGGCGCGGCCGGGCGCTCGACCCAGCCGAACAGGTAGTCGAGGCCCCAGCTCGTGCCGCTCTCGTCCGTCCACAGCGGGTCGCCCTCGAAGTCGAAGAAGACGTCGCCGGGGCTCGGCGCGGGCAGCGCCAGCACGGGCGCCGGGTCGTCGATGCGCCACGAGAGCTCGTGCGGCCCCGACGCGTCGGCCCACACGACGGTGCCGTCGGACGGCCCCGTGCCGAGCTGGAGGGCGGCCTGGCGCCGCACCGTCGCGAACGTGGACCGGCTCATGCCCTCGGGGACCGGCGTCTCGTCGGTCGCGGCGGCGAGCTCGTCGATCGTGCGGATACCCGCCGCGTGCAGCCGTGCGCGCTGCGACTCGTACACCCCGCCCACGAGCAGCACGTCGCGGTGCGACTCGATCTGGGCCCGGCAGTCGGCGCAGCGCCCGCACGCCCGGACGGCAGGGTCGTCCCAGGGCGCGCGGCCGTCGCGCGCGACGTGCTCGGCGGTGAGCCGGACGAGACGGTCCCGGCGGTCCCGGAACACGGGCAGGAGGTCGGCGAGGCGGTGCGACGTGCGCTCGCGCGTGCCGAGCACGAGCGAGACGTCGGGGTCGACGGGCACGCCCGCGGCCTGGAGCTGGTCGCCGTACGCGGCGAGCTGGAGGAGCGCGGGGACCTTGGCGCGCCGCGCGAGCTTGGTGTCGACGACGGCGTAGCGGGCCGCCCCCGCGTCGTCGGTGCCGGTCCGGACGAGGAAGTCGGCGCGCCCGTGGAAGGAGCCGTCGAAGAACGTCGCCTGGTGCACGACGTCGGCGCCGGCCTCGAGCGCGGCGAGCGTGCGCGCCTGCGCGGCCACGAGCTCGTCCCAGGAGACCCCGCGCGGCGGCTCGAGGCGCACCACGCCGCGCCCCGTCGTCGGGTCGAACGCTCCGTGCTCGGCCTCGTAGCGCGCGAGGACCTCGTGCTCGTGCCGCACCCCGAGCGCCGCCGTGCGCGCGAGCATCGCGTCCTCCGCGTCGTCGGGTCGCGGGGCGCGGCCGAGCTGCTCGTCGAGCCGGCACAGGAGCCGGTACTCGCAGTCGGCGGCGACGACGAGGTCGCTCGCCGAGTGCACGAGGACGCGATCGCGCGCGGGCGCGCCGCTCGTGGCGGTCCGGCCGGGGTCGGCCGCGACGGTCCGCAGCGCCGGCTCGTCGACGAGGAACACGCACACCTCCGGGTCGGGGGACGATCGCCGTCGGGGCGGGGGCTGGGCCGCCTCGCCGGTCTGCGTCCGTTCTACCAGCGGCCACCCACGTCGCGACGCGGCGGTCCCCGCCGCACGCCCGAGGCGCCCGCCGGGGTGCCGCGACCTCTGCTCCGGTCCGCGACCGGTCCGTGGCCCGTGCGGGGGCGCCCCTCCCGGCCCACGGTCGGTGCGATTCGTGCCCGGGGCCACGACTCCCCTACTGTTCCCGTCGAAGCCGGAGCCCCGTCGAGACCCCGCGTCCCCGTCGACCGTGCACCGGACGCTACCGAAGGAGGACCCCATGGCCGTGCGGTTCGTGCCGCCCCCGGGGTGGCCCGTCCCCGAGGGCTTCACCCCCACGACCGACTGGCACCCGGACCCGTCCTGGCCGGCCCCGCCCCCGGGCTGGGTGTTCTGGGAGGACGCCACGACCTCGGGGTCCCCGGTCCCCGTGCCCCTCCCGGACGCGCCGGTGCTCCGCACGACCGAGCCCCTGCCCGCGGGCGCGTCGCACCCTGCACCCGTGCCCTCGGGGGGCGGGACGCCGACGCGCCGGTCGCTGCGCGAGCGCTCGTCCGGCGCGACGCCGGCGGTCGGCACGACCGGGGCGGTCGGCGCGCACCCCGCGGAACCCGGGGCCGACGCGACGCGCGTGGCGACGCTCGACCCGGTCGGGGCGTCCGCCGTCGACGACCACCCGGTCGTCGGCTCGACGATGATCCTCCCGGCGCTCGGCGCGCTGCTCGACGACCCGGCCGCCCGCCCGACGACCACCGGCGCACCGACGGTCTCGGCCGGGCCCGCGCGCTCCGGCGTGGTCCCCGTCGGCCCGACCCCCACCGGCCCCGCCGCACCACCCGTGCGCACGACGGCGAACCCGGCACCGCGGGCCACCACGGGCGTCGGTCCGCTCGCGCTCCCCGGCGCCGACGACGACGAGGACGCCGCCCCCGACCGCGGCTGCCGGTGGCTCGTGCCGACCGCCGTCGGGCTCGCGGGCGTCGCCCTCGGCCTGCTCGTCGGCATCGGCCTGACGCTCTCCGCGCAGGGCGAGGCGCAGCGCGAGAAGGCCGAGGCGCAGCGCGTCCAGAGCGAGGTCGCGGCCGAGCGCGAGCAGCTCGAGTCGGAGCGGGCCGACCTGGAGGCGCAGCGCGCCGAGCTCGACGCGGCGACGACCCAGCTCACGGAGCGCGAGGAGGCCGTCGCGAAGGCGGAGGAGGACGCGACGAAGCGGTCGCAGGAGCTCGACGACCGGCAGAAGCAGCAGGACGAGCGTGACGAGCAGCAGGACCCGCCCGGCAACGGCAACGGCAACGGGAACGGGAACAACGGCAACGGCGACGACGGCGGGTGGGACTGGGGCGACTGGGGCTGGTGAGAGCGCGGTGGCCCCCGCGAGCCCGGGGCTCACTTCTCCGGGTCGGGGTGCTCGGCGAGGCGCGCGTAGCGGCTGAGGATGCGCGGCCACCCGGTGAAGCGCGACCGCACCCGCTCGCTGCCGGGCGCCCAGCCGCCGTGCTCGAACCGGACGGCGGTCCCGTTCGCGCTCGGCCGCAGGTCGAGCCGGACGAGCGACGCCCGCCCGGGCGGCTGGCCCGGGGTGAACGTGTGCGCGAGGCGGTCCGCCCGTTCCCAGAGCGTGACGCGCCCCCACACCTGCTCGTCGGCGCCGTGGGACGCGACCACGCGACCGCCGACGACGGGCTCGACGACGAGCCCGGAGAACGTCCCGGCGTCGTCGGTGAACCCGGGCGGCCACCACTCCGCGATCCGGTCGGCGTACGTGTCGAACGCGACCTCGACGGGGCACGCGAGGCGGAGCTCGTGGACGATCGGAGCGAGGCTCATGCGGTCCTCCCGGGGACGACCCGGACGCGGCGACGGGCTCGCGTCAGGAGCATTGAACTGCGCCGCCCCACGTCCCGCCACCGGTGGCCCACCGTGGCCGGTCCTCCACGAAGGTCTCCACGAACGCCTCACGGACACGTCACCGCTTCCGGTCGCGGAACGCACGAGGTTCACCGAAGGTGGGAGGCGTGCTGACGCGATCTCCCTCCCACACCCTCGCCCACGCCCAGGACAGCGAGACCCCGATCTACGACGCGCTCGTGGTCGAGCACGAGAACATGCTGCCGCTCGTGCACCTGGGCCGAGCGCTCAGCGGGGAGATGGTCACCGTCGCGCGCCCCACCGGCCTCTCCCCCCGGCTCCTCGCGTCGCACGACGCCCCTGCGCTCCCGCGCCGCCGTCGCGCGGTCTGAGCCGAGCACGCCAGATCGACCCCCACGTCACCACGTCGACCCACCGAAGGTCGATCTCGGACGCTCGGGCCGATCTCGCGGCAGCGGCCGGCACCCCTCGGGCGAACGCCCCCTACAGGACGTGCGCGAGGAAGGACCGCGTGCGCTCGTGCTGCGGGTCGCCGAGCACCTGCTCGGGCGTCCCCTGCTCGACGATGACGCCCTCGTCCATGAAGACGACGGTGTCCGCGACCTCGCGCGCGAACCCGATCTCGTGCGTCACGACCATCATCGTCATGCCGGACCGCGCGAGGTCGCGCATGACGGCGAGCACCTCGCCGACGAGCTCGGGGTCGAGCGCCGACGTCGGCTCGTCGAACAGCATGAGCTCGGGCTCCATCGCGAGCGCCCGCGCGATCGCCACGCGCTGCTGCTGGCCGCCGGAGAGCTGCGCCGGGTAGTGGTCGGCGCGGTCGGCGAGACCGACCCGCGCCAGGAGCTCGGTCGCCTGCGCGCGCGCCGCCGACCTCGCGAGCCCGTGCACCTGCACCGGCGCCTCCGCGACGTTCTCGAGCGCCGTCATGTGCGGGAACAGGTTGAACCGCTGGAACACCATGCCGATCCGCGAGCGCTGGCGCGCCACGACCTTGGGGTGCAGGCGGTGCAGGCGGGTCCGCCCGTCCTTGGTGACCTCGCGGTAGCCCATGAGCTCGCCGTCGACGCGGACGCGCCCGCCCGTGATCTCCTCGAGCTCGTTGACGCAGCGCAGGAGCGTCGACTTGCCCGAGCCCGACGGTCCCAGGACGACGCACACCGAGCCGCGCGGCACCTCGAGGTCCACGCCCCGGAGCACGTGCAGGTCGCCGAACATCTTGTGCAGGCCCTCGACCTGCACCATCGGCGTGCTCGAGCCGGCCTGCGCCCGGTCGGACTCGCGGCCGGCCGCCGAGGATGCCGCGTCGTGCGTCCCGCTCACGGGGTCACCTCCAGGAAGGGGTCGTCCTTGGTCGTGCCGGACGCGGCGATGAGGTCCTGCTTGCTGGGCTTCCTGCGGCCGCCGCCCGTGCCTCCCGGCCCGCGCCCGCGGCGTCGGGCCGCCGTCTGCGTGCCGAACCCGCGGCCGTAGTACCGCTCGATGTAGTGCTGGCCCACCATGAGGACGCTCGTGATGAGCAGGTACCAGATCGCCGCGACCATGAGCAGCGGGATCGGCAGGAAGAGCCGGTTGCCGATGGCGTTGGTGGAGTACTGCAGGTCGAGCGTGAACGGCACGGCGAGCACGAGCGACGTCGTCTTGAGCAGGGAGATCGTCTCGTTGCCCGTCGGGGGCACGATGACGCGCATGGCCTGCGGCAGCACGATGCGCCGCAGGATCTTGCCGTCCTTCATGCCGAGCGCCTTGGCGGCCTCGGTCTGGCCCGGGTCGACGGACCCGAGGCCCGCGCGCACGATCTCGGCGAGGTACGCGGCCTCGTTGAGCGAGAGCCCGATGAGCGCGCACACGAACGCCGTGAACAGGTCCGCCGTGCGGAACTCGAAGAACTCGGGGCCGAACGGGATGCCGAGGCTCAGGCGCGGGTAGAGCACCGAGACCAGCCCCCAGAAGACGAGCTGGGTGTAGATCGGGGTGCCGCGGAAGAACCAGATGTAGCCCCAGCTCACCGACTTCATGACGGGGTTGTCCGACCGCCGCATGATCGCGAGCAGCACGGCGAGCACGATCGCGATCGCCATCGAGCAGAACGTCAGCACGAGCGTCCAGCCCACGCCGCGCACCACCGTCACGTCGCGGAAGTAGAGCCAGACGACGTCCCAGCGGAACTTCTCGTTCGTCAGCAGGGCGTTCGCGGCCATCGCGGCGAGGACCAGCAGCACGACGGCGGAGATCCACCGGCCGGGCCGCGGGACGGGGCGGGCGTGGATGCGGTCGGGGACCGGGTCGTCGCCCGGTGCGCCGGCGGCGTCGCCGCCGGGTGTCCTACCGGTCATGGTGCACCTCGGGGTGTCGGGGCTCGGGGCACGAGCCGGGCCGCGGGGACGACGTCGTCCGCGCAGGCGTCCAGTGTGCCGGTCGCGGGCGCCGTCGTCGTCGGGCCCCACGGGACGCCCGACGACCCGCAGG
>NZ_JBGNYC010000009.1:0-116916 GCF_051844275.1 Cellulosimicrobium sp. CpK407 | reverse complement strand
CGCGTGCGGCTTCTCTTCCCCCCCCCCCTCCCCCCGCACCGGGTCGTGCAGGTCGGGATCGCCGACTTCGCCAACTCGGCCGAGTACGCGCGCCGCGCGGCCGACCTGGGGATCACGGTCGTGCACGTCGACGAGCTGCGCCGCCGCGGTCCCGAGGACGTCATGCGTGCGGCCATGGAGGTCGCGGGCGCCGCGGGCGGGCCGGTGCACCTCGACGTCGACGTCGACGTGTGCGACCGCTCCGTCGCGCCCGGCTGCCCCGCGAGCGTCCCGGGCGGCATCGCGGCGTGGGAGCTGCGCGCCCTCGTCCGCGCCGCGGCGGTCGACGAGCGTCTCCGCTCCACCGACGTCGTCGAGGTCGACGCCACCGCCGACTCCCCCGACGGCCGCACCGTCCGCCTCGCCGCCCTCTGCGTCCTCGAGCTCGCCGCAGGCCTCGCCCGACGCGAGGTAGAGCGTCCGGTCGCGACGTAGAACGCGGCGAGCTCTATCTCGTGACCGGAGGCTCTATCTCGACGGGAGGCGGACGCCGTTCTGCCAGACCGCGGCGACCAGCGGGACGCCCGGGCGGTAGGCGAGGTGGGTGCGGCTCGGGGCGTCGAGCAGCACGACGTCGGCCCGGGCGCCGGGGGCGAGGTGCCCGACGTCGTCCCGTCGCAGCGCGAGCGCGCCTCCCGCGGTCGCGGACCAGACGGCCTCGGCGACGGTCATGCGCATCTCACGGACCGCGAGCGCGAGGCACAGCGGCATGGACGACGTGTAGCTCGACCCGGGGTTGCAGTCGCTCGCGAGCGCGACGACGGCGCCCGCGTCGAGGAGGCGTCGCGCGTCGGGGTAGGGCTGGCGCGTCGAGAACTCCACGCCGGGGAGAAGGGTCGCCACGGTCCCGGCGACCGCTCCCGACGGCCCGCCCGCCCGCGTCCCGCCGCCGGTCCACGAGCCCGCGAGCGCCGCGACGTCGTCGTCGGTGAGGTAGGTGCAGTGGTCCACCGCGGCGGCGCCGAGCGCGACGGCGAGGCGGACCCCCTCCCCCGGCCCGAGCTGGCTCGCGTGCACGCGCACGCCGAGGCCCGCCGCGGCCCCGGCCTCCAGGACGCGGCGCGACTGCTCGGCCGTGAACGCGCCGGTCTCGCAGAACACGTCGACCCACCGCGCGTGCGGGGCGCACGCGGCGAGCATGTCGCCGCACACGAGGTCGACGTAGGCGTCGGCCCGACCCGCGTACTCGGGCGGCACGACGTGCGCCCCGAGGAACGTGACCTCCGGCGTGACCTCGCGCGCGAGCCGCACGGACCGCTCCTCGTCGGCGACCGTGAGGCCGTAGCCGCTCTTCACCTCGACCGTGGTCGTACCCTGCCGGGCCGCCTCGTCGAGGTGCCGCGCGAGGCCTGCCCGCAGGTCGTCGTCGGACGCGGCGCGCGTCGCCGCGACGGTGGAGCGGATGCCGCCCGCCTCGTACGGGCGCCCGGCCATGCACGCCTCGAACTCGGCGGCGCGGTCGCCCGCGAACACGAGGTGCGTGTGCGAGTCGACGAACCCCGGGAGCACGGCACGCCCGCCCGCGTCGACGGTGACGTCGGGCTCGCGGCCGCCCAGCGCGCGCCCGACGGCGTCCCGCGCCTCGTGGGCGGGACCTGCCCAGGCGACCCGGCCGCCGTCGAGCAGCACGACGGCGTCCGTCACCAGCCCGGTCGGGTCACCCGCGCGCGTCCCCGGCCCGCCGGGCGCGTTGGTCGTCAGCTCCCCGATCCCGACGAGGAGCGTCGACCCACTCGCCGAAGCGGGGCCGACGGTCCACCCGGACGCCGTCGAACCCGGGGTCTCTCCCCAGGATCGGCCGTCCGTGAGGAACGATCCCGGGTTCGGCACCGTGGGGTGACCCATCAGGACTCCCGCGTCGGGATGCGGAGGCCGTTCCGCTCGGCCGTGGCCACCGCGTCGTCGTAGCCCGCGTCGACGTGGCGCAGCACGCCGAGGCCCGGGTCGTTGGACAGCACGCGTGCGAGCTTGGCCGCGGCGAGCGGCGTGCCGTCGGCGACGGACACCTGGCCGGCGTGGATCGAGCGACCCATCCCGACACCGCCGCCGTGGTGGATCGACACCCACGTCGCGCCCGACGACGCGGCCGTGAGCGCGTTGAGCAGCGGCCAGTCGGCGATCGCGTCGGAGCCGTCGGCCATGGCCTCGGTCTCGCGGTACGGCGACGCGACGGACCCGGCGTCGAGGTGGTCGCGGCCGATGACGACGGGCGCGCGCACCGCGCCCGACGCGACGAGGTCGTTGAACGCCAGCCCCGCGCGGTCGCGCTCGCCGTGCCCCAGCCAGCAGATGCGCGCGGGCAGGCCCTGGAACGCGACCCGCTCCTGGGCGGCGCGGATCCAGCGGTGGAGGTGGTCGTCGTCGAACAGGTCGAGCACGGCGGCGTCGGTCGCGGCGATGTCGCGCGGGTCGCCCGAGAGCGCGGCCCACCGGAACGGGCCCTTGCCCTGCGCGAACAGCGGCCGGATGTACGCCGGCACGAACCCCGGGAAGGCGAACGCCCGGTCGTACCCGCCGCGACGCGCCTCGTCGCGGATCGAGTTGCCGTAGTCGAACACCTCGGCGCCCGCGTCGAGAAAGCCGACCATCCCCTCGACGTGCCGCGCCATGGACTCGCGCGCGCGGTCCGTGAACTCGTCGGGCTTGGCCGCCGCGTAGTCCGCCCACTCCTCGACCGGCACCCCGAGCGGGAGGTACGAGAGCGGGTCGTGCGCCGACGTCTGGTCCGTGACGACGTCGACCTCGACCCCGCGCCGCAGCAGCTCCGGCACGACCGTCGCGCTGTTCCCCTCGACCCCGACCGACAGCGCCCGACGCTCGCGCCGCGCGTCCTCGACGAGCCGGACCGCGGCGTCGAGGTCGTCGGCGACCACGTCGAGGTACCGCTCGCGCACGCGCCGGTCGAGGCGCGACCGGTCGACGTCGACCACGAGGCACGCGCCGCCGTTGAGCGTCACCGCGAGCGGCTGCGCGCCGCCCATGCCGCCGCACCCGCCGGTGAGCGTGAGCGTCCCGGCGAGGGTCCCTCCGAACCGCTTCGCGGCGACCGCGGCGAGCGTCTCGTACGTGCCCTGGAGGATGCCCTGCGCGCCGATGTAGATCCACGACCCCGCGGTCATCTGCCCGTACATCGTCAGGCCCATCGCCTCGAGCCGCCGGAACTCGGGCCACGTCGCCCAGTCCCCCACGAGGTTGCTGTTCGCGAGCAGCACGCGCGGCGCCCACTCGTGCGTCCGCAGCACCCCGACCGGCTTGCCCGACTGCACGAGGAGCGTCTCGTCGTCCGCGAGCGTCGTGAGCGTGCGGACGATCGCGTGGTAGCTCGGCCAGTCGCGCGCCGCGCGGCCGGTGCCGCCGTAGACGACGAGGTCGTCGGGCCGCTCCCCGACCTCGGGGTCGAGGTTGTTCATGAGCATCCGCAGCGGCGCCTCGGTCTGCCACGACCGCGCGGTGAGGGTCGTGCCGCGCGGGGCGCGGACGGGGACGGGGGTGCCGAGTCGGTGGGTCGGCTCGTGGGTCATGTCGTCTCGCTCCTTCGGGGTCGGGCGGGCGGGAGGTCAGGCCAGGTGCCCGACGGCGGCGCTCGCCGCCACGACCACGGCACCGCTCGTGACGAGGCGCGTCACGGCCTCGATGTCGGGCGACAGGTAACGGTCCGGTCCGGGACCGTCGACGACGGTCCGCACGAGGTCTCGCACGGCACCGGTCCCCCGCGCGGGGTGCAGCGACCCGCCGCCGCAGCGGAGGTCGAGCGCGCGCGTCGCGGTGAGCAGCTCGATCGCCAGGACGCGGCCCAGCCCGTCGACGGCGCGGCGGAGCGTGCGCGCCCCCGCCCAGCCCATGGACACGTGGTCCTCCTGCATGGCCGACGACGGGATCGAGTCGACGCTCGACGGCACCGCGAGCCGCTTGAGCTCCGAGACGATCCCCGCCGCCGTGTACTGCGCGATCATCAGGCCGGAGTCGACGCCCGGGTCGTCGGCGAGGAACGGCGGCAGACCCTCGTTGCGGGCCTTGTCGAGGAACCGGTCGGTGCGGCGCTCGCTCATGCTCGCGACGTCGGCCGCGACGATCGCGAGGAAGTCGAGCACGTACGCGACCGGCGCGCCGTGGAAGTTCCCGTTCGACTCGACGCGCCCGTCCACGGTGACGACCGGGTTGTCGATCGCCGCCGCGAGCTCCCGGCGCGCGACGGCGGCCGCGTGGTCGAGCGTGTCGCGTGCGGCGCCGTGCACCTGGGGCGCGCACCGCAGCGAGTACGCGTCCTGCACCCGGGTGCACTCGGGCCTGCCGTCGGCGTCGAGCGTGCGGTGGCTCGCCACGACGGGCGAACCGTCGAGCAGCGCGCGCAGGTTCGCGGCCGACGCCGCCTGGCCGGGGTGCGGTCGCATCGCCACGAGGTCGGCCGCGAACGGGGCATCCGAGCCGAGCAGCGCCTCGACGCTCGCCGCCGCCGCGACGTCGGCCGTCGTGAGCAGGGACCGCAGGTCGTGCAGCGCGAGCGCGAGCATGCCGAGCATGCCGTCCGTGCCGTTGATGAGCGCGAGGCCCTCCTTCTCGCGCAGCGCGAGCGGCGCGATCCCGGCCGCGGCGAGCGCGTCGGCAGCGGGCACGAGGGCCCCTGTCGCGTCCCGGACCTCGCCCTCGCCGAGCGCGGCGAGCGCCACGTGCGCGAGCGGTGCGAGGTCGCCCGAGCAGCCGAGCGAGCCGAACTCCCGCACCACCGGGGTGATCCCGGCGTCGAGCATCGCGGCATACGTCTGCGCGACGACGGGGCGCGCCCCGGTCCGCCCGGTCGCCAGGGTCGCGAGCCGCAGGAGCTGCAGCGCCCGCACGACCTCGCGCTCGACCTCCGGCCCCGACCCTGCGGCGTGGGAGCGCACCAGGCTGAGCTGGAGCTGCGCGCGCCGCTCGACGGGGATGTGCCGCCGCGCGAGCGCACCGAACCCGGTCGACACGCCGTAGTGCGGGCGGTCGTCGTCCGCGAGCCCCTCCACGACGGCGCGGCTCGCCGCCATCGCCTCGACCGCCGCGTCCGCGAGCCGGACGCGCGCGCCGTGCCGCGCGACGTCGACCACGTCGTCGATCGTCAGCGGGCCGTCGCCCACGACGACCACGCGCGCGGCGCGGGCCGGGTCGGGAGCGAGGCCCGCCGTCGGGCCTGCCGTGAGGGCCGCCGTCGGGCCGGGCCCGACGGAGCCGGGCGCGCCCGCGCCGGAGCGGTCGGGGACGGCCGGGGAGTGCGTCGTCGCTGCCATGCCCCCAGCACACACCGCGCCCCGGCGCCCCGCGGGCCCGTCACGACAGGTTCCGTCTGGGATCCCAGACTCACCGCCAGGAGCCGACCACGCCCCCACCCGCCGTCGAGCACGACATGGGGGTCGTTATCGCGCGGATGACGACCCCCATGTCGTGTTCGGCGGGTCAGGCTCCGACGTAGGCCGCGAGGTGCTCGGCCGTGAGGGTGGACCTCGCCGCAACGAGGGCGGCCGGGGTGCCCTCGAAGACGACGCGGCCGCCGTCGTGGCCGGCGCCCGGGCCGAGGTCGATGATCCAGTCCGCGTGCGCCATGACCGCCTGGTGGTGCTCGATGACGATGACCGACTTGCCCGAGTCGACGATCCGGTCGAGCAGGCCGAGGAGGTTCTGCACGTCGGCGAGGTGCAGGCCCGTCGTCGGCTCGTCGAGGACGATGACGCCGCCCTTGTCGCCCAGGTGCGTCGCGAGCTTGAGGCGCTGACGCTCGCCGCCGGACAGCGTCGTGAGCGGCTGGCCGAGGCTCACGTACCCGAGGCCGACGTCGTCGAGCCGCTCGAGGATCGCCTTCGCCGCCGGGACCTTGGCCTCGCCGGACGAGAAGAACTCGCGGGCCTTCGCGACCGGGAGGTCGAGCACGTCGGCGATGTTGAGCCCGCCCAGCGTGTAGTCGAGCACCGCGGCCTGGAAGCGGCGCCCGCCGCAGTCCTCGCAGGGGGTCGAGACGGTCTCCATGAAGCCGAGCTCGGTGTAGATCACGCCCGCGCCCTTGCACTCGGGGCACGCGCCCTCGGAGTTCGCGCTGAACAGGGCGGGCTTGACGCCGTTGGCCTTCGCGAACGCCTTGCGGATCGGCTCCAGGAGCCCGGTGTACGTCGCGGGGTTGCTGCGGCGCGAGCCCTTGACCGCGCTCTGGTCGATGGTCACGACGCCCTCGCGCCGCGACACCGACCCCTCGACGAGCGAGCTCTTGCCCGACCCGGCCACCCCGGTCAGGACGACGAGCACCCCGAGCGGGATGTCGACGTCCACGTCCTGCAGGTTGTGCGCGTCCGCGCCACGGATCTCCAGCGCGCCCGACGGCGAGCGCACCTCGTCCTTGAGCGTCGCCCGGTCGTCGAGGTGGCGGCCGGTCACGGTGTCGCTCGCGCGCAGCCCCTCGACCGTGCCCTCGAACGTCACGTGCCCGCCGGCCGTGCCCGCGCCCGGGCCGAGGTCGACGACGTGGTCGGCGATGACGATCGTCTCGGGCTTGTGCTCGACGACGAGGACCGTGTTGCCCTTGTCGCGCAGCTGCAGCAGGAGGCCGTTCATGCGGTCGATGTCGTGCGGGTGCAGGCCGATGGTCGGCTCGTCGAAGACGTAGGTGACGTCGGTGAGCGACGACCCGAGGTGGCGCAGCATCTTGATGCGCTGCGACTCGCCCCCGGACAGCGTCCCTGAGGGGCGGTCGAGGCTGAGGTAGCCCAGCCCGAGCTCGACGAACGACGCGAGGTTGTCGCCGAGCGCGTCGACGACGGGGGCCATGTTCGGGTCGTCGAGGTCCCTGATCCAGGCCGCGAGGTCGGTGATCTGCATCGCGCACAGCTCGGCGATGTTCACGCCGCGGATCTTCGACGAGCGCGCCGACTCCGACAGGCGCGTGCCGCCGCAGTCGGGGCACGGCGCGAACGTCGCCGCGCGCTCGACGAACGCCCGGACGTGCGGCTGGAGCGAGTCGACGTCCTTGGAGAACATCGACTTCTGGATCTTGGGGATCAGGCCCTCGTAGGTGACGTTGATCCCCATCGCCTTGATCTTGGTGGGCTCCTTGTAGAGGAAGTCCTGCATCTGCTGGTCGGTGAACTCGCGGATGGGCCGGTCTCCCGGGAAGAACCCCGACTCGGCGAACCCGCGCACCATCCACCCGTCGGCGGTGTATCCCGGGACCTTGATCGCGCCGTCGCGCAGCGACTTGGAGTCGTCGAAGATCTCCGTGAGGTCGAGGTCGGAGACCGAGCCGCGCCCCTCGCACCGCGGGCACATGCCGCCGTGGTAGATCGCGTTGCGCACGATCGTCTTCTCGCCCGTGGCCGACGTCATGATGCCGCTCGCCTTGCGCGCGGGGACGTTGAAGGAGAACGCGGGCGGCGGGCCGATCTGCGGCTCCCCGAACCGGCTGAACAGGACCCGCAGGATCGCGTTCGCGTCGGTCACCGTCCCGACCGTGGAGCGCGGGTTCGCGCCGAGGCGCTCCTGGTCGACGACGATCGCCGTCGTGAGGCCCTCGAGCACGTCGACGTCGGGACGGTCCAGCGTCGGCATGAAGCCCTGCAGGAACGCCGGGTACGTCTCGTTGATGAGGCGCTGCGACTCGGCCGCGACCGTGTCGAACACGAGCGAGCTCTTGCCGGACCCCGAGACCCCCGTGAACACCGTGAGGCGCCGCTTGGGGATCTCGACGCTCACGTCCTGCAGGTTGTTCGACCGTGCCCCCTGGACCCGGATGACGTCGTGCCCGTCCGCGCCCCGCGGAGCCGCGGTCTGCGTTCCCGTCGTCGTTGCCGTGCTCATCGTGTCTCCTCGTCGTCGAGCCTCGTCGCGCGGCCACCGCCGATCCGGTCGACCGGCCGGTCGACGGCGCCGACCGTCCGACCTCGGCAGCCCCGTGAAAGTCTGCCCGAGAACCGGTCGGTCCGGCGCGCGGATCCTGCCGCGCCGCGCGACCGTCCGGTGCCGGGCGCGCGGCCGTCCCTGTCAGGACCGGCCACGCGGGCGCCGCTCATCGCGGCGTGAGCCGCACGAGCGGGTACTGCCGCTCGGCCTTGCTCTGGTACCGCGCGATGCGCGGCTGCTCCGTCGCGACGCGCCGCCACGCCCGCTCCCGGTCCGCCCCCGCGAGCTCGTGCGGCACCGCGGGGACGGGCGCCCTGCCGGGCAGCTCGATCGCGACGTCGTCGGGGTGGGCCACGAGGTTCGCGTGCCAGTCCGGGTTGCGGCTGCCGCCTCCCGAGGCGACCACGAGGACGGCGTCGCCCTCGTCCGGCAGCCACATGAGCGGCGTCTCGCGCGGCGCCCCGCTGCGGCGGCCCACGGTGTGCAGCACGAGGACGTCCATGCCCATGAACGTGGCCTTGCCGCCCCGGACCTTGCGGACGAGCCGCGCGTTCGAGCGGCGCTGCATCCAGCGCGAGAACCGTCCCGGCGTGCCCGGGGCGCGCCCCGCGCCGTTCGTCGTGCGTCCTTCGGTGCTCATCGTCGTCTCCTTCGTCCTCGTGGTCGGCCCCGCCCGTCGGGCCGGTCCGTGGTGCGTCGTGGTGCTGCGTCGTCGGTGCTGCGTCGCCCCCGGGGGGGTGGCCCGGGGCCGACGGCGGTCCTCACCGCTCGTCGAGCACCTCGCCGTCGAGCGCCTCGTGGTCCGTCGTGAGGCCGAGCGTCGCCCCGACGAGCGGGACGTCGCGCGCGGCCTGGGCCGCGGTCTGCATCGCGGCGGCCGAGTCCCAGCGCCAGATGTCGAGGTACGTCCCGTCCTCGAGCCGGACGAGCGTGGCGGCGGTGAACGCGGGGTTCGCCGCCCGCAGCCCCTGGATGAGCGCGCTGCGCTGCTCGAGCATCTGGGCCAGCCGGCCCGTCTCCACCGTGTACCGGTGCGTCCTGACGACGGCCATGGTCGTCTCCTCTCCGTCCCGCCCGGCGCCTCTCGCCGCGCCCTTCCAGGCTCGGGCCGCACGCGCGGGCGAACAACGGCCGATCCGGCAACGGTGGTTGCGCCCGGGGTTAACGAACGCGACGATCGTCGGGTGGAGCTGCGCGACATCGAGATCTTCCTGACGCTCGCCGAGGAGCTGCACTTCGGGCGCACTGCGGAGCGCCTGCACGTGTCCGCGCCCCGGGTGAGCCAGGCGATCGCCAAGCAGGAGCGCCGCATCGGCGCCCCGCTCTTCGAGCGGACCAGCCGGCGCGTCGCGCTCACGCCCCTCGGGGAACAGCTCCGGGCCGACCTCGAGGCCGGGTACCGCCGCATCCTCGAGGGCGTCGAGTCCGCCGCGAGCACCGCTCGGGCCGCGCGCGAGACCCTGACGTTCGGCGTCATGGGACCCCTGTGGCAGGAGATCGCCCCCGTCACGGCGCTGTTCCGCGCCCGCAACCCGCACGTCGACCTGCGCATGCGCGAGGTCCGCCTCGACGAGCCCTTCCGCCTCCTGCGCGACGGCGAGGTCGACGTCGCGCTCCTGTGGCTCCCCGTCGAGGAGAAGGACCTCGCGGTCGGCCCGGTGACCTTCACCGAGCCGATCGTGCTCGCCGTCGGGCGGACGCACCCGCTCGCCACGCGCTCGTCGGTGTCCGTCGCCGAGCTGGCCGACGAGAACGTCCTGCCCTCCGGGCTGCCCGTCCCCGACTACTGGGAGGACGCCGTCAGCCCCGTCCCCCGCAGCGAGCCCGACCGCGGCGGCACCACCCCGACGCGCGAGGAGGTGCTGTGGCGGGTCATGTCCGGCGACGGCGTCGCGGTCGCGTGCGCCCAGGGCATCCGCTACCTCGAGCGCTCCGACGTCGCCTACGTGCCGCTCGACGAGCAGCCCGTGCTGCGCTGGGGCCTCGTCCGGCGCGCCGGTCCGATCCCGCCGCTGGTCGCGGAGTTCTCCCAGGTCGCGGCTGAGCTCGGTCCGCTCGCGCTCTCGCTCGACCTCGCGGCTGCGGGGTCGAGCGGCCGGGTCTGACGACCCTCAGCGGCGCTGCTGGATGCGGATCTCGTTGCCCGCCGGGTCCCGGAACGCGCAGTCGCGCACGCCGTAGGGCTGGTCGATCGGCTCCTGCACGACCTCCGCCCCCGCGGCCTCGATGCGCGCGAACGTCTCGTCGACGTCGGTCGTCGCGAGGTTCACCCCGAAGTAGGCGCCCTTCGCGACGATCTCCAGGAGCGCGCGCTTGTCGTCGTCGCTGAGGCCCGGCGTCGCGGCCGGCGGGTGCAGCACGATGGCGGTGTCCGGCTGGTCGGCCGGGCCCACGGTGATCCACCGCATCCCCTCGTAGCCGACGTCGTTGCGGATCTCGAAGCCGAGGACGTCGCGGTAGAAGGCCAGCGACGCGTCGGGGTCGGTCTGGGGCAGGAAGCTGGAGTTGATGGTGAGGTTCATGGGATCGACGCTAGGCGCGTCACCCGGCCCGCGCTTCTCGATTCCTGACCGGTCGCGTGACGCGGCGCGCGACGCACGCCGGCATCCCGTCGAGCCGCTCCGCGCCGGGGACGGCGGCGCTCCCGTCCGGCAGCGCCTCGACGGCGTCGGTCGCGGTGCCGGCCCCGCGCGACGCGCCCGCCGCGGCCGTCCGGGACTCCACGGGCGCGGGAGACGCGGCGTCGGCCTCCGCCGCGCGGCGCCGGTAGACGCTCGGCGGCACGCCCACGAGCTCCGTGAACCGCGTGCTGAAGGTCCCCAGCGACGAGCACCCGACGGCGAAGCACACGTCCGTGACGCTCAGGTCGCCGCGGCGCAGCAGCGCCTTCGCCCGCTCGATGCGTCGCGTCATGAGGTACGCGTACACCGACTCCCCGTACGCGGCCTTGAACTCGCGGCTCAGGTGCCCGGCCGAGACGTGCACACCGGCCGCGAGCGCCGCGACGTCGAGCGGCTGCGCGTACTCGCGGTCGATCCGGTCCCGCACGCGCCGCAGCCGCGCGAGGTCGCGCAGGCGCTGGTCGTCGGGCACGGTCGTCACGCCTCGATCGTGCCACGGCCCTACCGTGGTCCTCATGCCGAGCGACGTGCCCGCCGCGCGCCAGGCCGTCCGCGTGCTCACCTACCTCGCCGCGCAGGCCGGCCCGTCGCCCGCGGCCGCCGTCGCGCAGGGCCTCGGGCTCCCCCGGTCGACCGTGTACCACCTGCTGTCCGTCCTCGTGGACGAGGGGTTCGTGACGCACCTCCCCGAGGAGCACCGGTACGGGCTCGGGACGGCGTCGCTCGCGCTCGGCTCCGCGTACGCGCGCCAGGCACCGCTCGCCCGGCTCGCGCGGCCCGTCGTCGCGCGCCTCGTCGAGTCCACGGGCGAGAGCGCCCACCTCGCCGTCCTCAACGGGCGCGAGGTGCTCTACCTCGTCGAGCAGCGCGCGCCGCGCCGCCCCACGCTCGTGACCGACGTCGACGTCCGTCTCCCCGCCCACCTCACCGCGAGCGGGCGCGCCGTCCTCGCCGGGCTGCCCGCCGCCCAGGTGCGCGCCCTCTTCCCCAGCGCCGCCGCGTTCGCCGACCGGACCGGCGTCGGGCCGCAGACCCTCGGCGCGCTGCGCGAGGTCCTGCGCGGCGTCCGCCGGCGCGGCTGGGCCGAGGAGGACGGCGAGGTCACCCCCGGCCTCGCGTCCGTCGCCCACGCGGCGGTGGACCACACCGGCCTCCCCGTCGCCGGCATCGCCCTCACGTTCTGGGCCGACGACGCCCCACCCGCCCGCCGTGCCGAGCTCGCCGCCGCCGTCGGACGCGCCGCCACCGAGGTCAGCCGCCGCCTCGGCGCCCGCGCCACCTCGACCCGCCCGTCCGGCCCGACCGCCCCGAGGTAGAGCCCGGTCTGCCGAGCTAGAGCTCTGGTCTTCTTCTCGCTGAACCAGGGCTCTACCTCGCGGGACCAGGGCTCTACCTCGCGAGGGGACGCCGACGACGTTGCGCACGGCCGACGTCCCGACTAGATTTTTCGGTATGCCGAACTTTTTGACGCGGAGGTCCGTACGTCGTGCTGCCGCAGCCGTCGCGGCCCTCGCCGCAGCGACGCTGAGCGGCTGCTCGAGCGCCACGGACGCGGGGTCGGTCCCGCCCGACGACGACCGGCCCGTCGTGCTCACGACGTTCACCGTGCTCGCGGACATGGCGCAGAACGTGGCGGGCGACCACCTGCGCGTCGAGTCGATCACCAAGGTCGGGGCGGAGATCCACGGCTACGAGCCGACGCCCGGCGACGTCCGCAAGGCGGCGGACGCCGACCTGATCCTCGACAACGGCATGGGGCTCGAGGCGTGGTTCGGGCGGTTCGTCGACGGGCTCGACGTGCCGCACGTCGTCGTCAGCGAGGGCGTCGACCCGATCGCACTGGGGGACGACACCGCCGAGGAGTACCAGGGCAAGGAGAACCCGCACGCCTGGATGTCGCCCGTGAACGCGCAGGTCTACGTGCAGAACATGGCCGACGCGTTCGCGGAGCTCGACCCGGCCCACGCCGACGACTACGCGGCGAACGCCGCGGCCTACTCCGCCGAGCTCGCCGCCGTGCACGACGAGCTCACGACGGCGCTCGACGCGCTGCCCGAGGGCCACCGCGCGCTCGTCACGTGCGAGGGCGCGTTCCCCTACCTCGCGCGCGACGCCGGGCTGGCGGAGAAGTACCTGTGGGCGGTCAACGCCGAGCAGCAGGCGACGCCGCAGTCGGTCGTCGGCGCCATCGAGTTCGTCGAGCAGCACGACGTCCCGGCCGTGTTCTGCGAGTCCACCGTCTCCGACGACGCGATGCAGCAGGTCGCGCGCGAGTCCGGCGCGGCCTTCGGCGGGACGCTCTACGTCGACTCCCTCTCCGCGCCCGACGGCCCCGTGCCGACCTATCTCGACCTCCTGCGCCACGACACGGAGACCATCGTCGCGGGCCTCACCGGCACCACCGCGGGCGGTGACGCGTGAGCGCGGGCGAGTGGGCGCCGTCGGGCACGCCCGCGATCGACGTGCGCGACCTCACCGTCCACTACGGCGACGTCCTCGCGCTCGACGGCGCGACCCTCGCCCTGGGGTCCGCGCACGGGCCGGGCACGGTGTGCGGGCTCGTGGGCATGAACGGCTCGGGCAAGTCGACGCTGTTCAAGGCGGTCATGGGCATGGTCCGGCCCGACCGCGGCACGGTCCTGGTCGACGGCGCTCCCGCGGCCCGCGCCCGGCGCGCCCAGGCGGTGGGGTACGTGCCGCAGAGCGAGGACGTCGACTGGGCGTTCCCGCTGAGCGTGCGCGACGTCGTCATGACGGGCCGCTACGGCTACCAGGGCTTCACGCGGCGCACGCGGCCCGCGGACCGGGAGGCGGTCGAGCACGCGCTCGCGCGCGTCGAGCTCACCGACCTCGCCGACCGGCAGATCGGCGCGCTCTCGGGCGGGCAGCGCAAGCGCGCGTTCGTCGCCCGGGGGCTCGCGCAGGGCGCGACCATCCTCCTGCTCGACGAGCCGTTCGCCGGTGTGGACAAGCGCACGGAGGCGACCATCACCACGCTGCTGCGCGAGCTCGCGGCGGGCGGGGCGACCGTCCTCGTCTCGACCCACGACCTGCACGCGCTGCCCGAGCTCGCGGACGAGGCCGTGCTGCTCCAGCAGCGGGTCCTGCTGCACTCGACGCCCGCGGAGGTCCTGCGGCCCGAGAACCTCGCGCTCGCGTTCGGCGTGGAGGTGGCCCCGTGACCGACCTCCTCGCCACCCTTCTGGAGCCCCTGTCGTTCGAGTTCCTGCGCACCGCGCTCGCCGTCACGGTGACCGCCGGGATCGTGTGCGGCGTCCTGTCGTGCTGGCTCGTGCTCGTGGGCTGGTCCCTCATGGGCGACGCCGTCTCGCACGCCGTGCTGCCCGGCGTCGTGCTCGCCTACGTGGTGGGCGCGCCGTTCGCGCTCGGCGCGCTCGTCTTCGGGCTGCTCGCGGTGCTGCTCATCGGCGCGGTGCGCGACACGTCCCGCGTCAAGGAGGATGCCGCGATCGGGGTCGTGTTCACGACGCTGTTCGCGCTCGGCCTCGTCCTCATCTCCGTGACGCCGAGCCAGACGGACCTCAACCACATCCTCTTCGGCAACCTGCTCGGGGTGTCGCGCGCGGACCTGCTCCAGGTGCTCGCGCTCGGCGCGGTGACGCTCGCGGTCGTCGTGCTCAAGCGGCGCGACCTCACGCTCTACGCGTTCGACCCCACGCACGCGCACGCGATCGGGCTGTCCCCGCGACGGCTCGGCGCGCTGCTGCTCGGCCTGCTCGCGCTGACCGTCGTCGTCGCGCTCCAGGCGGTCGGCGTCGTGCTCGTGGTCGCGCTGCTCATCACGCCCGGCGCGACGGCCTACCTCCTCACCGACCGGTTCTCGCGGATGCTGTGGATCTCGCCGCTCGTGGCGGCCGTGTGCGGGGTCGTCGGCATCTACGTGAGCTACTACCTCGACACGGCCTCGGGTGGCACGGTCGTCGTCGCGCTGGGCGTCGCGTTCGCCCTCGCCTACCTGTTCAGCCCGCGCCACGGACTGATCGGGACGCGAGCGGCCGCCGCCCGGCGCCGCCGCCTCGTCCGGGTCTGACCTCGCGCTCGGCGCACCCCGCGCCGTTCCGGACGTGTCGCCCACGTGCGCTGTGTGCGAAATCTCCATGAATTCGCCCACGATTCCCTGGCTCTTCTCAGGTTCGACCGGGAGACTAGGTGCCATGTCAGCGAGGACGAGCGAGCCCACGACGCCGCAGCGCACGCGCACGTCAGCCCGGTTCGCCGCGGCGAGCCTGCTCGCGCTGGCCATGATGCTCCCGATGTGCGCCTCGGCGAACGCCGCGGAGGTCCAGCAGCTCATCGCGGACGCGCAGGTGCAGACCGAGACCATCGGCGACGACCTCGACCGGGTCCACGCCCAGCTCCCCGCCCTGCACCCCGTCCTCCGCAACGACGTGCTCGACGCCGTCGAGTCGGTCCAGGCCGCGACGGACGAGGCCCGCTCCGCGCTCGACCGCGCGACCGACGGCGACGAGGCCGCGGACGGCCGGGCCGCCGTCGCGCTGGCCGACGCGCAGGTCGCCCTCGACGCGGCGTCCGCGCAGCTGCGCCACGTGACGGACCTCGCGCACGACGCGGGCGAGGGCGTCGCCGTCGCGCTCGAGCGGCTGCAGGCCCACATCGACGTGCTCCGCGGCGAGACGAGCCGCGCCGGGGTCTGACCCGCCTCCCGTCCCCTCGCGAGATCGACCCGCACGGTCGAGATCGACCCTCGGTGGGTCGATCACGTGACGGTGGGGTCGATCTCGGGGTGCCGACCGCCGCCGCGCGGTCCGTCGCGCGGCTTCCTACGATGGCGGGATGCCGCGCGTCACCGGGATCGTCAAGCCGCACGAGGCGTTCCCCGGGGTCGCCCGGCTCGACCGCGCGGTCAACGACTGGACCAACCGCCGCGCGCTCGGCCCCCGCGCCGACGCCGCGCTCTCGCGGCTGTCCGCCGCGGCCGACCACAGCGTCCTGTGGGCCGGGGCGGCCCTGGGCATCGCCGCGACGGGCCGGCGCGGGCGCGAGGCGGCGCTGCGCGGCTACGGCTCGCTGCTCGTCTCGAGCCTCCTGGCCAACGTCGTCGGCAAGACCGTGTTCGGCGGCGAGCGACCCTCGCTCGAGCCGCTGCCGCTGTGGCGCCGGCTCGCCGACCCGCCGACGTCGCCGTCGTTCCCCTCCGGCCACTCGGCGTCGGCGGCGGCGTTCGTCACGGGCGTCGCGACCGTGTGGCCCACGCTGGGCCTCGCGCTCGCGCCGCTCGCGGGCGCGGTGCTGTACTCGCGCCTCCACACCGGCTCGCACTGGTTCTCCGACGTCGCCGCGGGCGCCGCGCTCGGAGCCGGGGTCGCCCTCGTGGGCCGGGCGCTCGTCCCCGACCGAGCCGAGCGTGGCCCCGACGTGCCCGCGGGACCGCCCGCCGTCGTCCCTGCGCTCGACGACGGGGTGGGGCTGTTCGTCGTCGTGAACCCGGCGGCGGGGTCGGGTCGTCTGCTCAAGGAGGACCCGCTCGTGGCGCTGCGCGAGGGCCTGCCTCGCGCCGAGGTGCACGTGCTCGGCGAGGGCGACGACCTCCGGCGCCTCTTCGACGACGCCGCCGGCAGGGGCGTCCGGGCGCTCGGCATCAGCGGCGGCGACGGGACCGTCTCCACGGCCGCGGCGGCGGCCCGCGCGCACGACCTCCCCCTCGCCGTCTTCCCCGGGGGCACGCTGAACCACTTCGCCCGGGCCGCCGACCTCACCTCGATGAGCGCGACGGCGGCCGCCGTCCGCACGGGATCCGGCGTGACGATCGATGTCGCGGACCTCGAGGTCGACGGGCAGGACGGACCGCCACGGACCGTGCTCAACACCTTCTCGGCGGGCGTCTACCCGGAGCTCGTCACGGAGCGCGAGAAGCACGAGCACCGTCTGGGCAAGTGGCCGGCGGCAGTCCTGGCCGCGGCACGGGTCCTGCGGCGGGCCCACCGTGTGCGGATGGAGGTGGACGGGCACGAGGGCGAGTACTGGTCGCTCTTCGCGGGGGTCAACCGCTACTTCCCGCAGAGTCTCGCCCCGGTCGAACGGCGCCGGCTCGACGACGGGGTGCTGGACGTCCGCACCGCCCGCGCCGAGCGACGCGCGAGCCGGCTGCGCACGTTCCTCGAGGTCGCGGCGGGCGACACGGGGACGCGCCTCGCGCGGCGGGTGCCCGGCGTGCGTCGGCACCTCGTGGTCGACGCGACGACCGTCCCGGCGCTCGAGCTCCGGTTCCCCGCCCGGGGCGCGGTCGTCGGCCCGGGCAGGTCCGTGCGCGACGACGGGACCTCGCCCACGGCCGCCGGGTCGCCGCCCGTCGTGCTCGCGCACGACGGCGAGACGCTCGCGCTCGACGCGGTCGCGGACGCCGAGCCGGTGACCGTCCGTCTCACCATGCGGCCCGGCGCGGTGCGCCTCTACGCGCCGAGCGACCCGACCGCCGGGTAGCGCGCCCGATCCATACCATTCGTCCTTCTTTCACGGACATGGGGGAGAACTCCCCCTGTTCAGACACACACGACATGGCCCACAATGAGCCCCGCACCCGCGGACGGCCCGTCCGCGCATCCTCAGGACCTGGCCTCGACGGCCCACCCAGAAAGCAGAACAACCATGGCCCAGCAGTACCCCGCCGCCCCCCAGGCCCCCTCCGGCTACGCCGCCCCGATCGAGGACCCGGGCAAGACCCTCGGCATCGTGGGCTTCGTGCTCGCGTTCGTCTTCGCCATCGCGGGCATCGTCGTCAGCGCGATCGCGCGCAAGAAGAGCAAGGAGGCGGGCTTCGACAACCAGCTCGCCAAGTGGGGCCTCATCCTCAGCATCATCTTCACGGTGCTCGGCGCCATCGGGACGATCATCTACATCGTCGCGATCGCCGCGCTCGTCGCGAACGGCGCCGTGACCTCGACGTACTGACGTCGCCGCGCCGCTGCCGGCGCACCGTCCGACGGCCGTCGTCCCACCCGGGGCGGCGGCCGTCGTCGTGACCCGTGCGCCCACGGACTGCTCCGGGCCTGTCCACCCGGCACGCTGCCCGGTCGCGGAAGATCCCACGGCCGGGCACGGTTGAGACGGCGCACGACCGCGCCGCCGGTGAGAGCACCGGTCCGCCGACGGTCGACCGACCGCAGGAGCAGACGATGACCGACACGACTCCCCCGACCCCCACCGGACCCGAGAGCACCACCGCCGGACCGCCGTCGGACCCCACGACGGTCGAGCTCGGCCTCGACACGTTCGGCGACGTGACCGCCGGTCCCGACGGCGCGCTGCTCAGCGGGGCGCGCACGATCCGCGACGTCGTCGAGGAGGCGGTCCTCGCGGACGAGGTCGGGGTCGACTTCTTCGGCGTGGGCGAGCACCACCGCGCGGACTTCGCGATCAGCGCACCGGAGGTCGTGCTCGCCGGCATCGCGACCCGGACCTCGCGGATCCGGCTCGGGTCCGCGGTGACCGTGCTCAGCTCCGACGACCCGGTGCGCGTCTTCGAGCGCTTCTCGACGCTCGACGCGCTCTCCGGCGGACGCGCGGAGGTGATCCTGGGGCGCGGGTCGTTCATCGAGTCGTTCCCGCTGTTCGGCTACGACCTCGCGGACTACGAGGTGCTGTTCGAGGAGAAGCTCGACCTGTTCGTCCACCTGCTCGACGAGGGCCCCGTCACGTGGTCGGGCACGACGCGCGCCGGGCTCGCCGACCAGGAGGTCTGGCCCAAGACGGAGAGCGGCCGGCTGCGGACCTGGGTCGGCGTGGGCGGGTCGCCCGAGTCGGTCGTGCGGACCGCACGGCACGGCCTGGGCCTCATGCTCGCGATCATCGGCGGCGAGCCCGAGCGGTTCCGCCCGTACGTGGACCTCTACCACCGCGCCGTCGAGGAGCTCGGCAACCCGGTGCTGCCGGTCGGCGTGCACTCGCCCGGCCACGTCGCCGACACCGACGAGCAGGCGCAGGAGGAGGTCTACGAGCACTTCGCGGCGATGAACAACCGGATCGGCCGCGAGCGCGGCTGGCCCGCCTACCACCGCGGACGCTTCGCCCACGACGTGCGCGACGGGTCGCTCTACGTCGGCTCGCCCGAGACGGTGGCCCGCAAGATCGCCCGCACCGTCCGCCTCCTGGGCGCGGGCCGGTTCGACCTCAAGTACTCGACCGGCACGCTCCCGCACGCGACGATGCTCCGCAGCATCGAGCTCTACGGCACCCAGGTCATCCCGCGCGTCCGCGAGCTCCTCGCAGACTCCTGAGCCGCCCGCCCCGCCCCCCGCCCCGGCCTCCGGCCCCCCGCCGAACACGAGGTTGCTGTCGTTATGGGGCTGATAACGACACCAACCTCGTGTTCGACGGCGGGCAGGGTCGTGTTCGACGACGGCCGGCCCCCCGGGGGGTGGTCCCTGGGCGGCGGGGTCGGCGGGTCAGCCGGTGGCGGCTGCGCGGAGCGCGGCGGCCTCGAGGTCCGGCGGGAGGCCGACGGCGGGGCGGTCCGCGCGCTGCGGCGTCGCCTCGCCCGCGACGTCGAGTTCGCGGAGCCAGGCCCAGGTGTCGCGCACGGTCTCGTTCACGTCCCGGGGGTGGAGCCCGAGGGCGTACGCGCGCGACGTGTCGGAGCCGTGGAGCGCGTCGTGCAGCTCGCCCGGTGGGAGCCACACCGGGAGCTGGCTCCACGGCTCGATGCCCGCCGCGAGCACGGCCTCCGGCTCGACCCACACGAGCTCGGCGGGCGGGTTCCCGGCCGCGGCGGTGTCGTCGGCCGTCACGGCGACGCACGCGGCGAGCAGCTCGCCCGTCGTCGTGTGGCCCGAGGCGCTGACGACGTCGACCGGTCCCGACGCGCCCGCGAGCGCCGCATCCAGCGCGAACGCCGCGAGGTCGCGCGCGTCGACGTACTGCAGCGGCAGGTCCTTCGGACCGGGCGCGAGCACGGGCCCGCCCCGCGCGACGCGCCGGAGCCACCACGGCAGCCGCCCGACGTTCTCGCGCGGGCCGACGATCAGCCCCGCGCGCAGCAGGACCGCCCGGTCGCGGAGCGCGTCGACGGCGGCGATCTCCGCCCCCCGCTTCGCGCGGGCGTAGTCGTCGTGGCTCGTGTCGTCCGGGTCGCCGTCGACGACCGACGCCGTCTCGTCGGCTCCGCGGGGCGTCGGGAACGGGTACACCGAGCGCGACGACACGTAGACGTACCGGCTGTCGCCGGGGATCCTGCCGGCGAGCAGCCGCGCGGCGTCGCGGACCGCCGCGGGGGCCCACGACCACGTGTCCACCGCGACGTCCCACGTCTGCGGGACGTCGCCGGCCCGCAGCGCGTCCAGGCCGTCCGCCCGGGTGCGGTCCCCCACGAGCTGTCGGACGCCGTCGGGCACGGGCGTGCTGCCGCGGTTGAGGACGGTCACGTCCCAGCCGCGGGCGAGCGCGTCGTCGACGACGGCACGTCCCACGAAGTCGGAGCCGCCGAGGACCAGGAGTCGGGTCATGGACCCACTCTGGTGTGTCGTCGACTCGCCCGCAGGCGGTTTCGCCGCGGGCAGACGGCCGGAGGCACGCGCGCTCGGACAGGTCCTCTCGACCCGGGTCCCCGCCTGCCCCACCTGGCCAGGTAACCTGGCCATGACGCCCGACACCGAGGAGGCACCGTGCAGGTCAACGTGCTCGAGGCCAAGAACAACCTCTCCCAGCTCGTGAACCGCGCCGCGGCCGGAGAGGACGTGGTCATCGCCCGCCGCGGCGTCCCGCTGGTCCGGCTCGTGCCGGTCCGCGCGGACCTCGCGCACGGCACGGGCGCGGCGATCGTCGAGTGGCTCGACGACCATCCGCCGTCCACGCGCTCGATCCGCCCCGCGGAGCAGGTCGACGCCGGTATCGAGGCCGAGCGCGAGGGCTGGGAGTGATCTACCTCGACTCGTGTCTCGTGATCTACCTGGTCGAGGACGCGGAGCGCGGGTCCCACGTCCGCGGGCTGCTCGCCCGGCACGGCGAGGAGGAGTTCGCGATCAGCCCGCTGGTCCGGCTCGAGTGCCTCGCCGGGCCGCTCCGGTCCGGGGACGTCGAGCTCGAGGACCGGTACCGCGCGGCACTCGGGCTGTTCGCCGAGGTGCCGCTCGACGCCACCGTCTTCGAGCGTGCCACGCGTCTCCGCGCCACCTCGTCGCTCCGCACGCCTGACGCACTCCACCTCGCCGTCGCGCAGGTGCACGGGTGCACCGCCCTGTGGACGAACGACGCGCGGCTCGCCGTCGCCGGGCGCGGGCTCGCCGTGGACGTGCTACGCGGCGCCTGACCCGGACCCAGGTGCGCTCGCGCACCGGCCGACGCTCAGTCGGGGTCGGTCGGGTCCAGGGGTGCGTCGGGGTCGAGGTTGACGACGCCGCGGCGCCAGTAGCCGTGCACCTCGACCTGGTCGGGCCGCGCCCCCGCCCGCCGTAGGTCGCGGCGCACCGGGACGAGGTCGGTCGCCTCACCGGCGCCGAACAGGTACTCGTCGGCGTCGAGCGGGCCCAGGGCGCGGACCGCCTCCGCGAGCTGGCCGGGACCGTCCGTGCGGTAGAGGATCTCGAGCGTCGCGCGACCGAGCTCGTCCTCGACGAACGCCTCGTCCACGTCGTCGCCGATCTCGACGATCGCCGTCACCGGCACGTCCGTCCCGACGGCGTCGACCCACCGGGCGAGCGCGGGCAGCCCCGTCTCGTCCCCGACGAGCAGCAGCCGGGCGACGCCGTCGGGCACGCCGCGGCTCGTCGTCGGGCCCGCGAGCACGACCTCGTCGCCGACGTCGGCGCCCGCAGCCCAGGCCGACGCCGGACCACCCTCGCCGGTGGGCGGCACGCCCGGGGCGTCGCCGCCGTGCAGCACCGAGTCGACGTCGACCTCCGCGACCCCGTCGACCGTCCGCGTCGCCCGCACGGTCAGCTCGCGCGAGATCGACACGACGCCGGTCGGGCGCTGGAGCGCGCCGTCCGCCGTCAGGGTCGGGGCGTGCAGCACACCGCTCGCCGGGTCGGGCAGGAAGACCTTCACGTGGTCGTCCGGGCCGGGGGTGCGCAGCGCAGCGAGCGAGGCCAGGCGCGAGCCGTCGACGACCGGCCCGGCCGCCCGCCCGTCGTCGTGCGCGGCCGGGGCGGCGTCGCGGAACGTGATGCGCCGCAGCGCGCCGGACGTCTCCTGGACGCGGTGCACGCGGACGCGGCGGGGAACGAGGTCGAGGGTGGTGCGGGCTCGGGCGAACACCGCCCCATTCTGCGCCGAGCACGACATGAGGGTCGGTATCCGGCGCTTTCCGTCCTTCAGGTCGTGCTCGACGGCGGGTCAGGTCGTGCTCGCCGCGACGGCGTCGATCAGGGACAGGTCGTGCTCGTCGAGCACGACGTCCGCCGAGGCGAGGTTGTGCGCGAGGTGCTCGACCGACGTCGTGCCCGGGATCGGGACCACGTGCGGCCCGCGGTGGAGCAGCCACGCGAGCGCCACCTGCCGCGGGTCCAGACCGCGCCGGGTCGCGACCTCGACGAGGCCGGGAGTCGTGCGCGGGTCGAACGACACCGGGAAGTACGGGACGAAGGCGACGCCGAGCTCGCGCGTGCGCTCGACGACCGGGTCGTGGTCGCGCGTCGCGACGTTGTAGAGGTTCTGCACCGCGGCGATCGGCGCGACCTCCCGCGCCGCGTCGAGCTGCGCCGTCGTGACCTCGGACAGTCCGAGGTGGCGCACCTTGCCCTCCTCGACCAGGCGCGCGAGGGCACCGACCTGGTCCTCGAGCGGGTACGCGTCGTCCACGCGGTGGAGGGAGAGGAGGTCGATCGTGTCGCGGCCCAGACGGCGCAGACTCAGCTCGGCCTGCTGGCGGAGGTAGGCGGGATGGCCGAGCGGGACCCACTCGTCCGGCGAGGGGCGCACGACGCCCACCTTGGTCGAGACGGCGACCGGCAGTCCGACGCCCGCGAGCGCCTCGCCCACGAGCTCCTCCCCCGCCCCGAGCGCGTACGCGTCGGCGGTGTCGACGAGGTCCACGCCGCGGTCGACCGCCGTGCGGACGAGACGGACGAGGTCGGCGCGGTCCGCGGGAGCCTGCCAGACCGGGGCGGTCGGGCCGCGCCGCTCGTCGGGTCCGTCGGCGAGGCGCATGGTGCCGAGCCCGATGCGGTGCACGGGAAGATCGCCGCCGAGAAGATGTGTTCGGTTCGTCATGGGACCGATGCTGGGGGCTCACATGCATGGGAGGGGCAAGCGATGGTGACCGAGGTCACGCTGCGCGTGGGGGACGTCGCTCGCGCGACCGGCGCGAGCGCGCGGCTGCTGCGCTACTACGAGGAGCAGGGCCTGCTCGCCCCGGCCCGATCGCCGTCCGGGCAGCGGCTGTACTCGCCCGACGACCTCGAGCGCGTCCGGCGGGTCCGCCGCCTGCTCGACGCAGGGCTGTCCACGACGGTGATCGGGCAGGTCCTCGCGTGCGCGTGCGGCGGGTCGGGAGACGTCGAACCGTGCCTCGACCCGCTCCTCCAGGAAGAGCTGGCGCGCGTCGACGCGCGCCTGGCGCAGCTCGCCGCGCACCGCGAGCGGCTCGCCGGGCTCGTCACCGAAGCACCGGCGTCGGCCAGGCCGACGTCGGGCGGGCGGTCCGAGGCCGGCGACCCGGCCGCGCCGAGCACCCGGGCCCGGCGCGACCCGGCGCTGCTGCTCGCACGGCCCGGCGGCCCGCGGTCCTGAGGACCGCGACCGCCGGGGCGCGCACCGCCCTGCGGCTCAGGCGAAGAACACCCGGAGGTCGGCGACGACGTCCTGCGGGACCTCGAGCGAGGCGTAGTGGCCGCCGCGCGGGAACTCGGACCAGTGCTCGATCCGGGCGTTGTCGCGCTCGGCGAAGGCGCGGATCGTCTGGAAGACGTCCCGGAAGACGGCGACGCCGATCCGGCCCTGGCTCACGACCGGCTCGGCACCGGAGCGCTGCTCGGCGTAGTGGTAGCGCGCGGCGGTCGCGTAGGAGTTGGTGAGCCAGTAGAGCGTCGCCTGCGCGAGCACCTGGTCGGCGCTCACGAGGCTCGTCCCGTTGCCGAAGCTCTCGAACAGCTCGTGGTACGCGAGGACGGCGACGGGCGAGTCGGCGAGGCCCGCGGCCATGGTCTGCGGCCGGGACGCGTTCATCGTGTTGTAGGCGCCCACGGACTGGAACCACTGGAGGTGGCCGAGCGCCGCGTACTCCTTCTCCCCGAAGCCGTCCATCTCGCCCGGCGCACCGGACGGGAAGGAGAAGAGCTGGAGCACGTGCGCGCCGCGGAAGCCCTCGGGGTCGAGGACCGCGAGCTCGCGCGAGACCATCGCCCCGCCGTCGCTGCCGTGGATGCCGTAGGACGCGTAGCCGAGGT
Source organism: Cellulosimicrobium sp. CpK407 (assembly GCF_051844275.1). Lineage (NCBI taxonomy): Bacteria > Bacillati > Actinomycetota > Actinomycetes > Micrococcales > Promicromonosporaceae > Cellulosimicrobium > Cellulosimicrobium sp. CpK407. The sequence goes on along the minus strand of NZ_JBGNYC010000009.1, from coordinate 93,047 downwards.
CGCGCATGAGCGTGTCGTAGGCCCGGGCGACGCGCGCCATGGTCCAGTCGGTGTCGCCGACGACGGGCGTGGAGAACCCGAAGCCCGGCATGGACGGGATCACGAGGTGGAACGCGTCCTCGGGGCGGCCGCCGTGCGCGACGGGGTCGACGAGCGGGTCGATCATGTCGAGGAAGTCGAGGAACGACCCGGGGTACGAGTGCGCGAGCAGCAGCGGGGTCGCGTCCTCGTGCTGCGAGCGCACGTGCAGGTAGTGGATCGGCTGGCCGTCGATCTCGGTGCGGAAGCCCGGGTACGCGTTGACCCGGTCCTCGACGGCGCGCCAGTCGAACGCCGTCCAGCGCCCGACCATGTCGCGCAGGTAGGACTCGGGCGTGCCGTAGTCCCAGGAGTCGCCGGGCGCGGCCGGCGCGAAGCGGGTCCGCTCGAGCCGCTCGCGCAGGTCGTCCAGGTCGGCCTGCGGGACGGCGACGGAGAACGGGCGGTGCTCGAGGGTGGTGCTGCTCATGATGCCTCCTCGGTCGGAGCGGGCCTCGTGCCCTGCTCTGGTACCGACGCTACGCAGCGTTCCGGAACGTTTTCTTCCGCTATTCTGACCTGGTTCCGACTTTCTTCCGGCGGCCCCTCGGAGGGACCTCGTGGCTTCCACCTCTGCCCGCATGCTCGCGCTGCTCGGGCTGCTCCAGTCCCGCCCCGACTGGTCGGGCGCCGACCTCGCCGCCCGGCTCGACGTCACCGACCGCACCGTCCGCAACGACGTCGCCCGGCTGCGCGAGCTCGGCTACCCCGTCGACGCCGTGCGCGGCCCGGGCGGCCGGTACCGGCTGGGGGCGGGTGCACGACTCCCCCCGCTCCTGCTCGACGACGCCGAGGCCGTCGCGGTCGCCGTCGGGCTGCGGGCCGCGACCGGCACCGCGGGCTTCGAGGAGTCCGGGGCGTCCGCGCTCGCGAAGCTCGAGCAGGTCATGCCCGACCGCCTGCGCCGTCGGCTCTCCGCGCTGCGGTCCGCGAGCGCCGCCGGCCCCGCGAACACCGACTCGAACGTCGAGGACCCGGTCGTCGACCCGGACACGCTGACCGCCCTCGCCGACGCCGTGCGCGACCACCAGGGCCTGCGCTGCTTCTACCAGGACGAGCCGGTCGAGCTCGAGCCGTACCGCCTCGTCGCGTGGCAGCGCCGCTGGTTCCTCGTCGCGCGCGACCCGACGACGGGTGGGTGGGCTCCGTACCGCGTCGACTGGCTGGTGCTGCGTGTCCCCGGTGGGCGGCGGTTCACGCCGGTGAGCTTCCCCGGGGACATGACGGAGTTCGTCGTGCGGGAGGTCGCGCGCACGGGATGGGCGGTCCACGCCCGGATCGTCGTGGACGCCCCGGCCGAGGAGGTCCTGCGGCGCATCAACCCGACGGTCGGCACGGTCGAGCCGCTCGACGACGACCGCTGCGTCCTCGTCACCGGCGGCGACAGCGTCGAGGTCGTCGCGGTGTGGGTCGGCATGCTCGGCCTCGACTTCCACGTGACGGAGCCGCAGGCCCTCGTCGACCACGTCCGCACCCTCGCAACCCGCTACACCCACGCCATCTCGCCCTGACTCCCGCCCCCGGGCCCCCGGGCCCCCGGTCGGTCGCCGAACACGACATGAGGGTCGTTCTCGGGCGCTTTCCGTCCTTCAGGTCGTGCTCGACGGCGGGTGGGGTCGTTCTCGGCGCCGGTCGGTCCTGGGCGGGTCCGACGGCGGCGCTCGCCCGCGGGGGCGGGCGCGCCTAGCGTGTGGGGGATGGACGTGGAGGTGCGCTCCGCCGTCGGGCGCTACGACGACTTCGCCACCGTGGTCGGGCCGCGGAAGGCCGGGGTGCGCGGGTGCTGGTGCATGTCCTACCGCGACAGCCGGGTCAGCGCCGAGGACCGCCCCGGCTTCATGGCCGACCTGTGCAGGACCGAGCCGGGGCCGGGCGTGCTCGCCTACGTCGACGGCGAGGTCGCGGGCTGGTGCTCCGTCGCGCCGCGCAGCACGTACCGGCGGCTCATGAACGCCCGGACCATCCCGTTCGTCGACGACCTCGACGCGTGGAGCGCGGTGTGCTTCGTCGTCCGGGCCGGGTACCGGCACCGCGGGCTGATGCACCACCTGCTCGCGGGGGCGGTCGAGCACGCCGCAGCGCACGGCGCGCCCGCGGTCGAGGGCTATCCCGTCGACGCGGGCGGCGAGCGCGTCGACGTCATCTCCGGGTACGTCGGCACCGTCGCGCTGTTCGAGCGGACCGGGTTCGTGCGCGCGGCCCCGACCACCGGCGTGAGCGGCGGCGTGCCGCGCGTCGTCATGCGCCGCGCGCTCGGCTGAGCGCGCTCGGTCAGGACGGCCCGATGCCCCACGGGTCGACGACGGCCACGCCGGTGCCGACGAAGTCGTGCACGTCGCGCGTCGCGAGCGTCGCGTCGTGCACGCGACAGATCGCGGCGATCTGCGCGTCGGCCATGCTCATCGGCCGCCCCGCTCGCTCGCGGAGCGCGAGGAGGGTGCCACCGACGCGCGCGGCGTCGGCGTCGTACGCGAGCACCCGGCCCGCGAAGGTCGTGGTGACGTGCTCCTCGACGAGCGCGGCGAGGCGGTCCCGGCGCCGCCCCTCGGGCAGCCGAGCCACGCCGTGGACGATCTCGCCGACGGTGACGGCCGTGATCCACAGCGCCTCCGGAGCCTGCGCGTCGAGCCAGCGGAGCACGCGCGCCTCGGGTACCGGGCGGATCGCCTCGGACACGACGTTCGTGTCGAGGACGATCACGCGTCCGCGACCTCGCGGTCCGGCCCGCCCGGCTCGTCGGAGAAGTCGACGGCGCGTCCGTGCTCCGAGCGCGGGGGCAGGTCGAGCTCGACCGTCAGCCCGGCGTCGGCGAACGAGCTGTGGATGAACGTGCCGAGCCCGCGTTCCAGCCCGCTCGGTGCCGTCACCGCAGACGTGAGGATCGCGCGGATCTCCGCCTCCATGGACCGGCCGTGCTCTGCGGCACGCGCTCGCAGCCGCTCGCGCACGTCGTCGTCGAGCCCTCGGATCGTCAGCGTCGCCATCTCGACCACCTCCGATCACCACGCTAGCAAAACGACAGCACTGCCCACCAGGGTCGCCCCGCCCTCGGGAGCAATGAAGTTGCGGCGGGTTGAGAGAATGGACCGTCGTGAGTACCGAGCCCGCAGCGAACCCGCCTGACGCGCGCCCTCCCCAGCAGGGCGGCGCCGCCGAGGGCACCCCGCGCGAGGGTCGTCGGCGCCGCGGGAACCGCCGCGGCCGCGGGCGAGGCGACCGCCCGACGTCGGGCACCCCGACGACCGGCACGACGGCGCGGCGCAGCCGGGGCGAGCGAGCGACGTCGGGCCCGCGACAGGTGAGCCGCGCGCAGCTCGAGCGGGCCGCGCAGGCGCGCGAGACCGTGACGGTCCCGCCGATCACGTACCCCGAGCAGCTCCCCGTCAGTGCCCGACGCGCGGACATCGCCGCCGCGATCCGCGACCACCAGGTCGTCATCGTCGCGGGCGAGACGGGCTCCGGGAAGACGACGCAGCTCCCCAAGATCGCGCTGGAGCTCGGGCGGGGCCGTGCGGGGCAGGTCGGGCACACCCAGCCCCGCCGCATCGCCGCGCGCACGGTCGCCGAGCGCATCGCGGAGGAGCTCGGCACGGAGCTGGGCGGCGTGGTCGGGTACCAGGTGCGGTTCACCGACACCTCCAGCGAGGACACGCTCGTCAAGGTCATGACGGACGGCATCCTGCTCGCCCAGATCCAGCGCGACCCGGAGCTCCTCGCGTACGACACGATCATCGTCGACGAGGCGCACGAGCGGTCCCTCAACATCGACTTCCTGCTCGGCTACCTCGCGCGGCTCCTGCCGCGCCGCCCCGACCTCAAGCTGATCATCACGTCGGCGACGATCGACTCCGAGCGCTTCGCGCAGCACTTCTCCCCCGCGCACCTCGCCCGGCTCGGCGGCGCGCCGGAGTACGTGGTCGACGCGCTGCCCGACGCCGCGCCCGTCGTCGAGGTGTCCGGCCGCACCTACCCGGTCGAGATCCGGTACCGACCGCTGTCGCCGGACGTCGACCCCGGCTCCGGGAAGGCGAAGGGGCGCGCGGGCGCCGAGGAGAAGGACCTCGTGACCGGCATCGTCGACGCGTGCGACGAGCTCATGCGCGAGGGACCGGGCGACATCCTCGTGTTCCTCTCCGGCGAGCGCGAGATCCACGACGCCGCCGACGCGCTCACCGGCCACCTCAAGGACCGCGTGACCGACCCGAAGCACCCGCAGCGCGTCGAGATCCTGCCGCTGTACGCGCGGCTGTCGTCGGCCGAGCAGCACCGCGTGTTCCAGGCGCACTCCTCGCGGCGCATCGTGCTCGCGACGAACGTCGCCGAGACGTCGCTCACCGTGCCGGGGATCCACTACGTCGTCGACCCCGGCACGGCCCGCATCTCGCGCTACTCCAAGGCGACGAAGGTCCAGCGCCTGCCCATCGAACCCGTCTCGCAGGCGAGCGCGAACCAGCGCTCCGGCCGCTCCGGCCGTGTCGCCGACGGCATCGCGGTGCGCCTCTACTCCGAGGACGACTTCGCCTCCCGGCCCGAGTTCACCGAGCCGGAGATCCTGCGCACCTCCCTCGCGTCGGTGCTGCTCCAGATGATCTCCGTCGGCGTCGTCGAGACCCCCGACGAGGTTGCCCGCTTCCCGTTCGTCGAGCCCCCGGACACGCGCGCCGTGCGCGACGGCGTCCAGCTCCTCACCGAGCTCGGCGCCCTCGCCACGTCCGACGGCGTCGCGCGCCTCACCGAGGTCGGGCGCGTCCTCGCGCAGCTCCCCATGGACCCGCGCCTCGCCCGCATGATCTGGGAGGGCTCGAGGCTCGGCGTCGCGCGCGAGGTCGCGATCATCGCCGCCGTCATGTCGATCCAGGACCCGCGCGAGCGCCCCGCCGAGGTCCGCGCGCAGGCCGACCAGGCGCACGCGCGCTTCACCGACCCGCACTCCGACTTCCTCACCTACCTCAACGTCTGGGAGTACGTCCGCGAGCAGCAGCACGAGCTCTCGTCGTCGGCCTTCCGCCGCCTGTGCAAGGCCGAGTACCTCAACTTCCTGCGCATCCGGGAGTGGCAGGACGTCGTCGCGCAGCTCCGCGAGATGTCCAAGCCCCTCGGCATCGACATGTCGTACAAGCCGCGCGCACGCGGCGCGGCCGGCAGCCCGAGCACCTCGGGCGCAGTCGCGGCGGACCCGACCACCGCCCCCGACCCGACCCCCGACAGCCAGGCCTACAAGCGCGCCTGGGACGGCGACACGATCCACAAGGCGCTCCTGTCCGGCCTGCTGTCGCAGATCGGGATGCAGGACACGGGCGAGGTGAAGGCGTCGTCGGTCGCGCACCTCAAGGGCGAGGCGCGTGCCAAGGCGCTGCGGCGCGCGCAGAAGCAGGCGCGCAACGAGTACACCGGCGCGCGCGGCGCGCGGTTCGCGATCTTCCCCGGCTCGCCGCTGAGCAAGAAGCCGCCGGCCTGGATCATGGCGGGCGAGCTCGTGGAGACGTCGCGGCTGTGGGCGCGCGACGTCGCCCGGATCCAGCCCGAGTGGGCCGAGGACCTCGCGGGCGACCTCGCGCGGCGCACGTACTCCGAGCCGCACTGGTCGACCAAGCGCGGCGCCGCCATCGCGACCGAGAAGGTGCTGCTGTACGGCGTGCCGATCGTCGCGGACCGCAAGGTCCTCTACGCGAAGGTCGACCCCGAGGCCGCGCGCGAGATGTTCGTGCGGCACGCGCTCGTGCAGGGCGAGTGGACGACGCACCACCGGTTCTTCCACGACAACCGGAAGCTCCTCGCCGAGGCGGAGGAGCTCGAGGCGCGCTCCCGCCAGCGCGGGCTTGTCGTGGACGACGACGTGCTGTTCGACTTCTACGACGAGCGCGTGCCCGACGACGTCGTGTCCGCCGCGCACTTCGACCGCTGGTGGAAGACGGCGCAGCGCCGCGACCCCGACCTGCTCACCTTCACGCTCGAACAGCTCGTGCCCGACGCCGAGCAGGTCGACACGTCGCAGTTCCCCGAGACCTGGCCGCAGGGCGAGCTCACCCTCCCGCTCACCTACCAGTTCCAGCCCGGGACCGACGCCGACGGCGTGACCGTGCACGTCCCGATCTCCGTGCTCAACCGCGTCGTGCCCGACGGGTTCGACTGGATGGTCCCCGGCCTGCTCGACGAGCTCGCCACGGCGACGATCCGCTCGCTGCCCAAGCCGGTCCGCGTCCAGCTCGTGCCGGCACCGGACGTCGCGCGCGACGTCGTCGCCTGGCTCCGCGAGCACACGCCCGCCTGGGAGGACATGGCCCGCGCGGGCGACATGGCCGAGCCGTTCCCCGTCGCGTTCACGCGCGCCGTCCGGGCGCTGCGCGACGTCGTCATCCCCGACGACGCGTGGGGCCCCGAGCAGGAGGCGCGCCTGCCCGCGCACCTGCGCATGACGTTCCGCGTCGAGGACACCCGCGGGCGCGGCTCCGTCGTCCTGGACGAGTCGAAGGACCTCGTCGCCCTCCAGCGCCGTCTCGCCGCCCAGAACCAGGCGGCGGTCCGCGCGGCGGTCAAGGGCGCGGTGGGCGCTGCTCTTCGCGAGGCGGCGTCGGGGTCGGGAACGTCGGTCTCTGGGTCGGGTTCGGCGGCGGAGGGGGCGTCGGTGCTCGGGCTACCATCCGCGCCGCTCGTTCCTCACGGCGCTCCCGCCAGGCCCGCCACGCCCTTCGCATCCGACGCCCCCTCCACCACCTCCGCGTCCGGCTCGCCGTCCGCCAGCGGTCGGGCCATCGGGGCCGACGGCGCCGTCTCACCCTCGGCGACCGGCTCGCCCGGGCGTGCGGCAGCCGCTGCCGCGACCACGAGCGTGCTCATCACCGAGCAGAGCGGGCTCACGACGTGGCCCACAAGCCTCCCTGACGGGACGCTGCCCAGCACCGTGTCGACGGACCTCGGGGGTGGGGTGGTCGTGCGGGGGTTCCCTGCGGTCGTCGAGGAGCAGGACGCGAAGGGGAAGCCGGTCGTCGCGCTGCGCGTGCTCGCCGACGCGACCGCGCAGGCGCGCGAGCACGCGCGCGGCGTGCGGCGTCTGCTGCTGTCCGAGACGGCGCTGCAGACCGGGCGCATCACCAGCCGGTGGAACGGGACGCAGTCGCTCACGATGGCGGCGAGCCCGTACCGGAACACGGACGCGCTCGTCGCGGACCTCCAGCTCGCCGCGGTGATCGCACTGACGAGCGGGGGCAGCGGGCAGCACGGCACGCAGCCGGACGCCACGGCGATCCACGACGGCGAGGCGTACGCGGCGGCGCGGACGTTCGTCCGGGCGCACCAGGAGGACCAGGTGCACCAGGTGGTCGGGCACGTCGTGGCGGCGCTCACGGCGTCGCGGAACCTCGACGCGGAGATCCGCGCGTCGAACAGCCTCGCGCTGCTCAACACGCTCACCGACCTGCGCGACCAGGCCGCGGGCCTGATCCACGACGGCTTCGTGTCCCAGACCCCGCCCCGACGCCTGCCGCACCTCACGCGCTACCTGCGCGCGGCGTCGTACCGGCTGGAGAAGGCGCAGACGAACCCGAACCGCGACGCCGAGCTCGCGTGGCGCGTGCACGACGTCGAGGAGGCGTACCAGCGCGCCCGGGCCGCCTACGCCCAGGGCTCGGCCGACCCGGTCCGCGCGGCCGACCTGGCCGAGGCCCGGTGGCTGGTCGAGGAGCTGCGCGTGTCGCTGTTCGCGCAGCAGCTCGGCACGGACGGCCCGGTGAGCGAGAAGCGCATCCGCAAGCTCCTCACGCCCGACGGCTGGTGACACGAGGCCGCGCACGGCGCGGGCGCCGCCCGCCGCCTCGCGGTCAGCAGGTCTCGAACACGTACGAGTACGGCTCGCCCGTCTCCTCGACGGGGTCGATCCCGCTCACGTCCGTGTCGGGCGTGACGAGGTAGAGGTCGCGCAGCACGGTGAGCGGTGCGCGGTCGGGCAGGGCGCACGCGTCGGCGAACGTCAGCCCCTCGCCTGCGAGCGGGCCCGGGTACTCGACCTGCAGCACGTGGTCGCCGTACACGTCGGTGTACGCGGCGCACTCGTCCCAGACGGCGCACTCCTCGGTCACGGCGAAGTCGAAGCCGAGGTCGTCGTGCGCGACCTGCGTGATCTCCGCGGCGTTCTTCTGCGCGATGGCGAGCCCGGCGTCGTGCGCGAGGTCGACGTACGCCGTGGCGAGCGCGTGCGCGCCGGCCTCGTCGATCTCGGCGAACCGGGTCCAGGTGTCGAGGTTGTCGATCTCGACGGCGTCGAACCCGTCGCCCGCGCAGCCGGTGACCACCGGACCGAGGACGTCGAGGATCCCGTCGCGCTGCGCCGCGGTCGACGGGTCGAGCACGAACTCGTCCGGCCAGTCCGGGTCGACGACGAGCACGCCGTCGGCGTCGTGCAGCAGCAGGTCCTCGTGCGCGAGCCACAGGTCGGCGTCGTCGGGCTGCGTCTGGAAGCCGTTCACGTAGCACACGTTGTACGCACCGGAGAGCGGCGCCGCCGTCGCGTCGCGCACCACGACGTCGGGAGTCACCGGACCGGAACCGGCGTCGACCTCGTCGTACGCGCCGCCGAGCTGGTAGTCGAGGACCCCGCTCGTGGGCGGCAGCTCGACCAGCGCCGCGGTCGTCGCGTCGGTCGTGGTCGTGCGCGCCGTGTCCGGGACGGGGCTCGTGCCGCCGACGGCGGGGCCGCCCGCGCACGCGGTCAGCACCAGCGCCGAGCCGAGTGCCAGGCCGGTCGTCGTTCGTCTCATGTGCTCGTTCCTCTCGTCGTGACGCGCTGCCCGCGCGCCATGGTGGGGGTGCCGATCAGGAGATGCAGGACGGCCCGAGGTGTCAGGCGAACACCTGCGTGCAGAGCCGGTCGACGGCGTCGCGCACGGCCCCCCGCGCCGGGGCGAGGTACTTGCGGGGGTCGGTGACGGCGTCGTGCGCGTCGAGGAAGTCTCGCACCTGACGCGTGTAGCCGACGTTGAGCGCGGTCCCGACGTTGATCTTGCGGATCCCCCGCGCGACGGCGTCGCGCAGCATCGGGGCAGGGACACCGGACGACCCGTGCAGCACGAGCGGGACGGGGACCTCCGCGGCGATCCGCTCGACGAGGTCGAGGTCGAGCTCCGCGGTCGTGCTCGTCATGGCGTGGGAGCTGCCCACGGCGACGGCGAGCCCGTCGACACCGGTCGCCGCGACGAAGGACGCCGCCTCGTGCGGGTCGGTCCGCACGCCGGGTGCGTGCGCACCGTCCTTGCCGCCGATCGCGCCGAGCTCGGCCTCGACCCACAGCGTGGTGTCGTGCGCGGACCGGGTGAGGTCGCGGGTCGTGGCGACGTTGTCCGCGTAGTCGAGGTGGGCGGCGTCGACCATGATCGACGTGATCCCGAGTCGCCACGCCTGGTCGACCACCTGACGCGCGAGGTCGACGTCCTGGACGTGGTCGAGGTGCAGCGAGACGGGGACGCGTGCCGCGACGGCGATCTCGCGACAGGCCGCGACCAGGGCCGTCATGCGGCCCTCGTGGTAGCGGACGGCGTTCTCGCTGATCTGCAGGATGCCGGGAGCCCCGGCGTCCTCGAGGCCGGCGACGATGCCCTCGGCATGCTCGAGCGTGATGACGTTGAACGCGAGCACGGCGCCGCCGTCGCGCGCCGCCGCAGCGACGAGGTTCCCCGTCGCGGCCAGGGTCACAGGGCACCTGCCGGCACACGGGCGCGGAGCGGCTCGGGGAGCAGGTCGCCGTGCGCCGTGACGAGCTCGTCGCACAGGGCCCAGATCTGCTCGGGGGTGAGGGTCGAGGACGCGTTCGGGTCCATGAGCACGGCCTGGCGCACGAGCCGAGGGTCGCCGGTGCGCGCCGCCTCGACGGTGAGCGCGCCGACCGAGACGTACGGCTGGTTGAGCGCCGCGCACTGGGCCGGGAGCGAGCCCATCGGCACGGGGCGCAGGCCGTCGCCGTCGACCGCCGCCGGGACCTCGACGACCGCGCCCTGGGGCAGGTTGTCGATCAGCCCGTGGTTGGGGACGTTGACGTGCACCTCGCGCGGCGTCCCGGTGACGAGCGAGTGGATGATCTGGGGCGCGTACTCGCTCGCGCCGTCCTCGAGCGCGAGGTCCTCGCCGGCGGCGAGCGCACGCCGCGCCGCCTCGAACTCCGCGACGTTCTCCCGGCTGATGCCGACGTACTCGAGCGGCTGCAGGCGGTAGCGCTCGATCTGCTCGTCGGAGCGGAGGAACCACGGCAGGTACTCGGAGGAGTGCTCGCTCGTCTCCGTCGGGTAGTAGCCGAGGCGACGAAAGATCTCGACCCGGACGCGACGCTCGAGCCCGGGGTCGCGGCGGATCGTCTCGCGCAGCCGGGGGTACAGCGACTCGCCCTGGTGCTCCCACTCGAGCAGCCACGCCTGGTGGTTGACGCCCGCGGCCCGGTACCGCGTCTCCTCCACCGGGACGCCCACGAGCTCCGCGAGGTCGTGCGCCGTCCAGTAGACGGAGTGGCAGAGCCCGGCGACCTTGAGGTCGGGAGCGACGGTGGAGACCCACCACACGTTCATCGCCATCGGGTTCGTGTAGTTGAGCAGCCACGCCTCGGGGCACAGCTCGCGCACGTCGGTCGCGATGCCCTCGAGCACCGGGAACGTGCGCAGCGCGCGGAACACGCCACCGACGCCGGTCGTGTCGCCGATGGTCTGGCGCAGTCCGTGGCGCGCGGGGATCTCGAGGTCCTTCAGCGTCGCGTCGATGCCGCCGACCTGGATCATGTTGACGACGAAGTCGGCACCGTCGAGGGCCTGGCGACGGTCGGCGTACGCCTCGACGGTGGCCGACGCCCCGAGCTGGCGGCTCACTTGACGCGCGGTGCCCTCGGCGACGCGGAGCCGCTCGGGGTCGATGTCGTGCAGCACGAGGCGGGCGTCGGCGAGCTCCGGGTAGCGCAGGATGTCGGCGACGAGCTGGCGGGTGAAGACGACGCTCCCGGCGCCGACGAACGCGATGCTGACCATGTCGACGATCCTCGGCGCCGTCGAGCGCACTGTGCAAGAATACGATCAGATTTCGCTGATAACACTCACTTTGAATGAGCGATTTGCCTCGTCCGGGCGCCGAGGGCCTCGGGCGTGCGCCCCACAACCGCCGGAAGGAAGCGCATGTCCGTCGCACCCGACGCCGCGCCCCGCGCGATCTCCCACAAGCGCAGCGACCGCATGATGCGGGCGCTGACGTACGTCAACGAGCACGGCACGGCACGCCTCACGGAGCTGGTCCGCGAGCTCGGCGTGTCCTCGGCCACGATGCGGCGCGACCTCGCGGACATGGAGGAGCAGGGCCTCGTGCTCCGCACGCACGGCGGGGTGCGCGCCCTCGACCCCACGACGGAGGTCCCGGTGCTCCTGCGCGACTCCCGGTTCCGCGAGGCCAAGCTGCGCATCGCCCAGCACGCCGCCGGGCTGCTCCCGCCGGGGCGCTACTCCGTCGCGATCAGCGGCGGCACGACGGCGGCCGCCGTCGCGCGCGCCCTCGCGACGCGACCCGACCTCGCGATCGCCACGAACGCCCTGACGACGGCGACCGAGCTCGCCGCGCGCAGCAACCTGCAGGTCATCATGACCGGCGGGTTCGTCCGGTCGAGCTCGCTGGAGGCCGTCGGTGTGCTCGCCGAGCACACGTTCAACGCGATCAACGTCGGCACGGCCTTCCTGGGCACGGACGGCATCAGCGTGCGCGGCGGCGCGACGACGCACGACGAGACCGAGGCGCGCACCAACCACGCGATGGTCGCGCACGCCGAGCGCGTCGTCGTGGTCGCGGACGGGTCGAAGGTGGGGCGCGTGACGCTCGCCAAGATGGCGGACCTCGAGGAGATCGACGTGCTCGTGACGGACTCGTCCGCCGACCCGGAGGCCCTCGACGCGATCGCGGCGGCCGGTGTCGACGTCCAGGTCGTGCCCGACGACGGCCCGGTCACGGCCGTGCAGCCGGCCGAGGGGCCGACCACGCCGCTCTGACCCCGCAGCGGGTCTACGGCACCGGGAGCGCCACGGCCTCGACCTCGACCTCGCCGACGAGACGGCGGGCCAGGTCCGCGTCCAGGACGGCCGCACCGGGGACCTGGGCGTTGGCCGTGCCCGCGGCGGCACCGAGCGCCACCGCCGCGGCGAGGGAGGCCCCCGTGTCGAGCGCGACGAGCATCCCGCCCAGGAACGAGTCGCCGCTCCCCACCGGGAAGCGGCCGACGTGGCCCCCGAGCCGCACGCGCAGGACGCTCGTGCCGTCGCTCGCCCACGCCCCCTCGGCGCCGTCCGTGACGACCACGAGGCCGCCCGACCGGTCGCGGATCCCGGTGACGAGCGCTGGCCCCGGGGTGTCCTCGGGGACGCCCAGCAGCTCTGCCGCCTCGACCCGGTTCACCTTGACCAGGTCGGGCCCCTCCCCCACGGCACCCGCGAGCGCCGGACCGTGGCTGTCCACGGCGACGCGGGCACCCGCCGCCCGCAGCCGACCGACGACGGCGCCGACCACGCTCGGCGCGATGGTGCCGGGGAGGCCGCCGGACAGCAGCCACCACCCGCCGTGGTGCGCGGCGAGGTCGAGCGCGAGCCCGACGGCACGGTCGAGCGTGTCCGGCCCCACCGGGACGGCACGCTCGTAGATCTCGGTGAGCGCACCGGTCTCTGCGGCCAGGACCGAGACGCACGTGCGCGTCGGGTGCTCTCCGGGCACGACCCGCAGGTCCACGCCGTCGGCTCTCGCCCCCGCCGCGACGTCCTCGCCCGATCCCCCGGCGAGGACCGCGACGGCGGTCGTGCGGGCGCCGAGCGACGCCGCGGCGCGGACCGCGTTGAGCGCCTTCCCCCCGCCGACGCGACGGACCTCGCGCGGGCGCTGGATCCCCTCGAGCGCGTCGACGACGTACGTGACGTCGAGCGAGGGGCTGAGGGCGAGCGCGGAGATCATGCGAGCGCGGCACGCAGCGCGGCCAGCGTGGCCTGCGCCCCGGTGCCCCCCGGGCCGCGCGTCGACAACGAGCCGGCGCAGGCCGCCCAGCGCACGCGTTCGGTCTCGTCCTCGATCCCGTGCGCGAGGGCCGCGAGGTAGCCGGCGTCGAAGCTGTCTCCGGCGCCGGTCGTGTCGACCACGTCCACGGCGAGCCCCGGGGCACGCACGTCGGCTCCGGCCGGTCCCACGGACCACCCGCCGCGCGCACCGTCCTTGACCACGACGCGGGGGCCGCGCGCGGCGACCGCCCGGGCGAGCGCGACGTCGGGATCGCCGGTGTGCGGCGCGTCCCGCACGCCCGCGCCGAACGCCGCCGCGACGGCTCGCAGCTCGTTGCGGTTCGGCAGCAGCACGTCCACGTGGGGCAGCAGGTCCGCGAGCCCGGTCCAGCGCTCGGCGGGATCCCAGTTCGTGTCGAGGGTCGTCGTCCACCCCCGCGCGCGTGCGGACGCGAGGACCGCGGGCAGGTCCGCGGCGAGGCGCGGCTGGAGGAAGAACGACGCGACGTGCACGACGCCGGGCGGCCCGTGCCAGCCGTCGAGCACGGCGAGCGCGTGGGAGCCGGTGAGGGTCGGGATCGTGCCCGGGACCGTGAGGATCGCCCGGTCGTCGGGCGTGGAGAGGATGACCGAGAGCCCTGTCGGCTCGTCGTGGGCGACGTCGACGGCGGAGACGTCCACCCCGGCGGCGCGCAGCGCGTCGAGCGTGAAGGTGCCGAACGTGTCCGCGCCGACGCGCGCGACGAGCGTCGTCGGCACCCCGAGGCGCGCGACGCCGGCCGCCGCGATGCTGGCCGAGCCGCCGAGGACGAGGTCGCCGGAGTCGGCGAGCTGCTCGGCCTGGCCGAAGCGCGGGACGACGTCGCCGCGCAGCACGAGGTCGACGTTCGCGTCGCCGACCACGACGACGGGTCGTGCAGTCGTCCGGTCGGGTCCGTGGGGCAGGGTGCGGGGCGTGGTCATCCCTTGACTCCGGTGAAGGTCATGGTGGCGATGAACTGGCGCTGGGCGAACAGGAAGAACAGCACCAGCGGCAGGGTCGCGACGACGTTGCTCGCCATGAGCAGCGACCAGTCGGTCCGGCGCGCGCCCTGGAAGTTCGTGATCCCGAGCTGGAGCGTGAACGACGACGGGTCGTTGATGGCGATGAGCGGCCAGACGAGGTCGTTCCACGAGCCGAGCAGCGTGAAGATCGCGAGCGTCGCGAGCGCGGGCCGCGCGAGCGGGAGGATGATCCGCCAGAACGTCGCGAGCCGGGAGCACCCGTCGAGGACGGCCGCCTCCTCGAGCTCGGGCGGGAGCGACAGGAAGAACTGGCGCATGAGGAAGATCCCGAACGCCGACGCGAGCCACGGGACCATCGCGGCGGCGAGCGTGTCGATGATGCCGATGCGCGCGAAGAGGACGTACGTCGGGACCATGAGGAGCTGGGTCGGGATCATGATCGTCGCCATGATCGCGAGGAACCCGAACGTGCGGCCCGGGAACTTGAGGCGCGCGAACCCGTACCCGGCGAGCGAGCACAGCACGATGTGCGACGCGACGGCGACGACCGAGACGAGGACGGTGTTCGTCGTCCAGCGCAGCACGTCGGTCTCGGTGAAGAGCTTGACGTAGCCGTCGAGCGTGAGCTGCGAGGGCCAGAACCGCGGAGGGAACCGGTTGATCTCCGCCTCGGGCGTGAGCGACGTGAGGAACATCTGCACGAACGGCGTCGCGAACAGCGCGGCGACGGGGACGAGCAGCAGGTGCCACAGCCAGGCGCGTCGCCGCCGGCGCCGCGGTGCGGGGGTGGCGGTGGCGGGGAGCGGGCCGTCCGGGGCGCCGGGTGGCGCCGCCTGCGGTCCGCCGGGCGTCGTGGCGTAGGCGGCAGGTCCGGGAACGGTCGTCGACATCAGAGTCCACCAACCTTCGTGCGGCGGGAGTAGAGCGTCACGGCGATGGTGATGAGCAGGGTCACGGCGAACAGCCCGTACGCCACGGCCGAGGCGTACCCGAACTCGAGCTCCTTGAACGCCGCCTTCCACAGGTAGTACACGATCGTCTCGGTCGATCCGAGCGGGCCGCCGCGCGTCGTCGTGTAGACGAGGTCGAAGAGCTGGATCGCCTGGATCGTCTGCCAGATGGCGACGAACACCGTGACCGGGGCGAGCTGGGGGAACGTCACGTGCCAGAACGACTGCCACCGGTTCGCGCCGTCCACGCGGGCGGCCTCCGCGAGCTCGACCGGGATGTCCTGGAGCGCGGCGAGGTAGATGACGGTCGTGAACGCGGCCTGCCCCCACAACGACATGATCGTGATGAC
The DNA here is from genome assembly GCF_051844275.1 of Cellulosimicrobium sp. CpK407. Lineage (NCBI taxonomy): Bacteria > Bacillati > Actinomycetota > Actinomycetes > Micrococcales > Promicromonosporaceae > Cellulosimicrobium > Cellulosimicrobium sp. CpK407. Next base: position 77,675 of record NZ_JBGNYC010000009.1, on the reverse strand, counting down.
GACCATCGCCTGCGACGGGTCCTCGAGCCAGCCCTGCTGCGGGAGGCCGAGGACGCGCAGCACGTTGTTCACGAACCCGAACTGCGGGTTGAACAGGTAGGTCGTGAGGATGCCGGTGGCCGCCGCGGAGACCACGAACGGCAGGAACACGAGGGTGCGGTAGACCCCGACCAGGACGAGCCGGCGGTTGAGCGCGACCGCGAGACCGAGCCCGAGGAAGAGCGACGCCGGGACGAACAGCGCGGTGTACAGGAGCGTGTGCCCTACCGCCGCTCCCAGCTCGGCGTCGGTCAGCATGCGCCGGTAGTTGTCCGCGCCCACCGGTTCCGGGGCGGAGAAGCCGTTCCAGTCCTGCAGCGACAGCAGGAACGCCCAGACCGCGGGAAAGATCGACAGACCGACGACGAGGAGCGTCGCCGGGGTGACGAAGCCCCACCCGGCGAGCGCCTCCCCCGTCCGGCGGCGCCGCGGGGGCCGCCGGACGGGGGTGGGCGCGATCGTCGTCGTCACTGGTCCGCCAGCGCTTCGTCCGACCGGTCGGCGGCCCGCTCGAGCGCCTCGCGCGGTTCTCCCTTGCCCTGGAGAACCTCCGAGACCGCTGTGCCGACGGCCTCGGAGAGGTTCACGTACCCCGGCACGGTCGGGCGGGGGATCGTCGCGTTCTCGCTGTTCTGCGCCATGACGTCCAGGCCGGGCATCGCCGCGACCTGTGCCTGGAACTCAGGCGAGTCGATCTCGCTCTCGCGCAGCGGGAGGTTGCCGTAGACGACGTTCCAGCGCACGTCCTGCTCGGGGTCGGTCAGCCACTTCGTGAACTCGTACGACCAGTGCTCACGGTTCGCGTCCTGGTGGTCGAACAGGACCCAGAGGTCGGCGCCGGAGATCGTCGTGTGCTCGCCGTCGTAGGCCGGCAGGGGGACGACGCCGTACTGCGTGCCCGCGACCTGGAGGTCGTACAGCGTCCACGGCCCGGACGTGACCATGCCGATCTGGTCGCTCGCGAAGATCTGCGTGAACTTGGTGTCGGTCTGGTCGAGGTAGACCGACCCGTCCTCGACGGCCATGTCGCGCAGGAACGTCAGCGCGTCCACGCCGGCGTCGGAGTCGAACGTCGCGGTCGTGCCGGACTCGTCGAGGATCTCCCCGCCCCGCTGCCACAGGTGCGGCCAGAACTGCCACGTCGTCTCCTCGGAGCCGGAGACCCCGTAGGCGTAGCCGTACGTGCTCGTCGCGGGGTCCGTGAGCTCCTTCGCCGCGGCGCGGAAGTCGTCCCACGTCCAGTCCTCGGTCGGGTAGTCCACGCCGGCGGCGTCGAACACCGTCTTGTTGTACAGGAGGGAGAGGTTGTCGACGACGGCCGGGAAGCCGATGGTGGTCTCGCCGTCCGGCTGGGCGGTGGCGCGAGCGGCGCCGGAGAACTCGTCCCAGCCGACGTCGGGGTCGCTCACCTGGTCGGTGATGTCGAGCGTGCGCTCCGACTCGGCGAGCTCGCTCGCCCAGGAGCCGAACGCGTAGGAGATGTCCGGGTAGGTTCCGCCGGCGAACGAGGACGACAGCTTCTGCAGCAGGTCCTCCGTCGACGGCGCGCCCGACGACACCTCGATCGTCACGTTGGGGTGGAGCTCCTCGAACTCCTCGGCGAGGCCCGTGAGGATCGTCTGGGCCTGGTCGGCCTGGCCGGTCCACCACGTGAGCGTGACGTCGGCCTCGGGGTCGAGGGTCGTGGCGCCCTGCGTCCCGGACGAGCACGCGGCGAGCAGCAGCGCGCCGGAGACGACGACCGCTCCGGCGGCTCCCCGGGCCACGGTGAGAGGACGGTCGGGACGGCGGCGGGTGGGATGACGGAACATTGTCGGCCTTGTCTCTTGGGCGGTCTCTTCGTCGAGTGTCCGGGTACTGCGTCCCCGTCGGTGACGGGCTGTCGCGGGTCGTCCTCAGCCGAGGACGACGGAGCGGGTGAGGTGGCGCGGCGCGTCCGCGTCGAGGCCGCGGTCGGTGGCGAGGGCGACGGCGAGGCGCTGGCACTGCACGAGCTGGACGAGCGGGTCCCCCTCGAGGTGCACGACGGTCGCGCCGGTACGCCGCACGTCGTCGGCGAGCGCCGGGTCGTCCTCGCCCAGCAGGATCACGAGCGTCGCGTCGGTCGCGACGGCGACCGGCCCGTGCCGGTAGTCGAGCGCCGGGTACGACTCGGACCACGCCTGCGCCGCCTCGCGGATCTTCAGCGCCGCCTCCTGCGCGAGGCCGTAGGCCCACGAGCGGCCGAGGAACACGAAGTGCTCGAACGCGCCCGGCTCGACGGGCAGCGGCGCCGCGAGCGCCTGCTCGGCCTGCTCGACGAGGTCGGAGAGGTCCTCGCCGAACGCCTGGCGGGCGACGGCGAGCACGGTGGTCGGGAACCGCGTCTGGACGACCGACTCCTCGTCCGCGAGGTCGAGCACGAGGACGTCGTCCGCCGCGAGGGCGACGGGCGTACCCGCGACCCCGACGACCGCGGCGGTGCGCGTTCCTGCGGGGACGGCCGCGAGCGCCTCGAGGCACTCGCTCGTGGTCCCGGAGCGGCTGATGACGACCACGCGGTCGTAGGGACGCGTCGGGTTCCACTCCGACGCGTACGCGGCGTCGGTCTCGCCGAGGCCCGCGTCCTCACGGAGGACCGCGATCGCCTCGGCGACGAACGCGCTCGTCCCGCACCCGAGCACGAGGACGCGCTCGCCGGGCGCGCCGAGCACGGAGCCGGTGGCGGGTCCGCCCGCGAGGGCCTTGGCCCACACGTCGGGCTGGCTGTGGATCTCTCGCTCGGTGACGGCGCTCGGGCTCACGTGCTTGTCCTGTCGTCGGCGGGGTCGTGACCCCGGGTCCAGCGGTGGTGGGTGCCGCGCGGCGCGGACCCGATGCCCAAGATCCTGCTCATCGTCTGCGCGATAGTCACGCAGAGTGGCACATTCACTCACTCTGGATGATCGGTTCGCGTAACATCCGTGAAATCTGCGCGCGGGGGGCAGATGCTCGGGGACGTGACCGATCCTCTCCACCACGCCACCCCGCCCCCGGTGCCGCCCGCACCCGACCTGCGGCTCGCCGACTGGGAGCCGCGTGCCCGCGTGCGGCTCCCCCGGACCGACGTCACCCGGGCCGCGGTGCCCGCCGTCGACGTCCACAACCACCTGGGCCGCTGGCTCACCGCCGACTGGTGCGCGCCGGACGTTCCCGCGCTGCTCGACCTGCTCGACCGCACGAACGTGCGCACGGTCGTCAACCTCGACGGCCTGTGGGGCGACGAGCTCGAGGCCAACCTCGACCGGTACGACCGCGCCCACCCGGGCCGGTTCCTCACCTTCTGCCAGGTCGACTGGGGGGCGCTCGCCCACGCGGGCGGCGAGCGCGAGGTGCAGCGGCAGCTCCGCGACGCCGCGGCGCGCGGGGCGCGCGGCCTCAAGGTGTGGAAGGACCTCGGCCTGACCGTCACCGGCCCCGACGGCGCGCTCGTCGCGCCCGACGACCCTCGCGTCGTCGAGACGCTCGCGCTCGCGGGCGAGCTCGGGCTGCCCGTCCTGATCCACGTCGCCGACCCGAAGGCGTTCTTCGACCCGCTGGACCGGTACAACGAGCGCGTCGACGAGCTCACCGCGCAGCCGTCGTGGTCGTTCGCCGACCGGTCCCGGTTCCCGTCGTTCGAGCACCTGCTCGACGCGTTCGAACGCCTGCTCGTCGCGACGCCGGGGACCACCTACGTCGGCGCGCACGTGGGCTGCGTCGCCGAGGACCTCGACCACGTCTCACGGCTCCTGCGGTCCGCACCGAACCTCGTCGTCGACGTCGCGGGCCGGCTGGCGGAGCTCGGGCGTCAGCCACGGCGCTTCCGCCGGCTCGTCGAGGACTTCCCCGACCGCGTCCTGTTCGGCACCGACGCGTTCCCGTTGTCCCGCGAGCAGCTCGAGACGCACTTCCGGTTCCTCGAGACGGCCGACGAGCACTTCTCCTACGCTCCCGGCGACCCCGTTCCGCCGCAGGGTCGGTGGGCCATCTCGGGCGCGGACCTCCCGGCGCACCTCCTGCCGGCCCTCTACGCGGGGAACGCGTGCCGGGTGCTCGGGCTCGACGGGGCCTGACCCGCCGGGTCAGGGCAGCACGACCTCCCGCGCCGGGTGCACCGACGCGTCGAGCACGACGCGGTCGCCCAGCGGTTCGTCGAGCTCGACGACGAACGGCGTCGGCGGGTTCGACGGGCAGTCCGCCACGCCCGTGCGCGGCTCGACGCCGACCGCCACGGCGATCGCGTCGTCGCGCACCGCGAGGTCGGAGAGCCGCACCCGGCCCTCGGCGTCCTCCCCGCTGTTGCACTCCATCTCGGTGACCTTGCGGGCCCGCCGTGGCCGGGATGACGACCCGCCGCTTTACTCGTGGTGGGTGACAGCGTGCGCACTGTCACACTGTCGGACAAGACAAACCCCATACGGATGTCTTGAAATGGGACCCATCGACCACAACCGTCGTCCGACGAGGCGACGCCCGCAGGTAGGGGGACACCATGACACGAGCCGTCGTCACGGGCTACGGGGCGGTGACCCCGGTCGGGCTCACCGCGGCAGGCACCTGGGACGCGCTGCTGCGCGCCGAGCCCGGGGTGCACGCCATCAAGGACGACTGGGCCGCCGACCTGCCCGTGCGCATCGCGGCGCGGGTGGACGACGCGTTCGCGGAGGGGCTCGCCGTGCGCGAGGCGCGCCGCACGGACCGGGCGGAGCAGCTCACGCTCGTCGCGGGCCGCGAGGCCTGGGCCTCCGCGGGGTCGCCCGACGTCGACCCCACGCGCCTCGCGGTCGTCGTCGGGTCGGCGAACGGCGGCATCGCGACGACGCTCGACCAGTCCCACGTGCTCGACGAGCAGGGGCCCCGCCGCGTCTCGCCGCACACGGTCACCATGCTCATGGCCAACGGGCCGGCGGCGTGGCTGTCGATCGACCTGGGTGCCAAGGCCGGTGCGCGTGCGCCCATCAGCGCGTGCGCCGCGGGCTCCGAGGCGATCACGATGGGTCGGGAGATGATCCTCTCCGGGTCCGCCGACGTCGTCGTCTGCGGCGGGGTGGAGGCGGGCGTCCGGCCGTTCTCCCTGGCCGCGTTCGCGGCGGCGCGCGCCATGTCGACCCGCAACGACGAGCCCGAGCGCGCGTCGCGCCCGTTCGACGTCCACCGGGACGGCTTCGTCATGGGCGAGGGGGCGACCCTCCTCGTCCTCGAGAGCGAGGAGCACGCGCGGGCGCGCGGCGCCGCGGTGCACGGCGTCGTCGCCGGGGCCGCGCTGACCTCGGACGCGTTCGACATCGTCGGCGGGGACCCCGAGAACCAGGCCCGGACGATCGGGATGGCCCTGCGCGCCGCGGACCTCTCCCCCGCCGACGTCGGCCTCGTCCACGCGCACGCGACGTCGACCCCGGTGGGCGACGTCAACGAGTCGGACGCCCTGCACGCGGCGCTCGGCGTGCCCCCGCCCGTGACGAGCACCAAGGGCGCGACGGGCCACCTGCTCGGCGCCTCGGGCGCGCTGGGCATCCTCGTCGCGCTGCTCGCCGTGCGCGACGGCCGCGTGCCGCCCACGCTCAACCTCGACGCGCTGGACCCGGCGATCGACCTCGACGTCGTCCACGGCGCCGCCCGGGACACGACCGCCCGCCACGCGCTGGTCAACGCCTTCGGCTTCGGCGGCCACAGCGCGAGCGTGGTCGTCTCGCGCGACTGACCTCCCCCGCCGAACACGACCTGAAGGTCGTTATGGGGCGCTTTCCGTCCTTCAGGTCGTGCTCGACCGCGCGAGAGGACGTGCTCGGCCGTCGCGACGCGCCGCGAGGCACGATGGGGGCATGGACCTCGACGCCCGGCTCGCCGACATCACGACGCTCGCCGTCGACGCGATCGTCAACGCCGCGAACTCGTCGCTGCTCGGCGGCGGGGGCGTGGACGGCGCGATCCACGCCGCCGCCGGTCCCGGACTCCTGGAGGAGTGCCGCCGGATCCGGCGCACGACCCTCCCCGACGGCCTGCCCGTCGGCGACGCCGTCGCGACCGGCGGCTACGACCTCCCCGCCCGCTGGGTGGTCCACACCGTCGGGCCGGACCGCCACCGCGGCCAGACCGACCCTGCGCTCCTCGCGTCGTGCTTCACGCGCTCGCTCGACCTCGCCGCGGGCCTCGGCGCCGCGACCGTCGCCTTCCCCGCCGTGAGCGCGGGCGTCTACGGCTGGGACGTCGACGACGTCGCGCGGGTCGCGGTCGAGGCGGTCCGCAGGTGGTCCGCCGCCCGTCCGAGCGCCGACCGCGGCGACGGTGTCGCCGCCGCGACGTTCGCGCTCGTGTCGCCCCGCGCCCTGGCCGCGTTCGAGGCCGCCCTCGCGAGCTGAGCCCGTAGGGCCGAGCCCCGGGTCAGGGTCGGCGTCGGGAGGATCAGGGTCGGTTCGGGGGACATCCCGATACCGCCGCGACGAGCGTGCTCCTACCGTCGAGGTATGAGCACCTCCGACGCCTCCGCAGCCTCCTTCCGGCCGACCCTGTCCCGGCCGCGCCACGGTCGGATGATCGCGGGCGTGTGCGCAGGGATCGCCCGCCGCTTCGGCTGGGACCCGACCGTCGTGCGCATCGTCGCCGCGGTCTCGATCCTGCTCCCCGGCCCGCAGGTCATCGCCTACCTGATCCTCTGGGCCCTCATGCCCAACGACCGCGACTGACCCTCCGCGCCGGCCGCGGCACGCGGCCGAACCCGGGGTTGCGGGCAGTCTCCGCATCGAGACCGCCCGCAAGCCCGGGTTCGGCGCGGGGCCGGGCCGTCAGCCCGGGAGGCCGCGCATGCGGCGCCGAGCGACGACGATCGTCGCGCCGCCGGCGACCAGCACGACGGCGAGGCCCACCAGGGCGCCGACGTGCGCTCCGGTCGTGGCGAGCCCGTCGGGGCGTCCCGGCCCCGCGCCGTCGGACCCGCTGGCCGTGCCGTCCGCCGCGAGGACCTCGAGCTCCGTCCACAGGACGCGGCCGTCCACCTGCCCGACGAGCGCGAACCGGTGCACGCCCGCCGCGGCGTCGGCGGGGACCGTCACGGTCGCGGTGAGGGTGCCCGAGGCGTCGGCGCGGACCATGCCGAGGTCGGTCGGCGTCGAGAAGAGGGTCGCGGAGACCCACTCGCCGGGCGCGAAGCCCTCGGCCGTCGCCGTGACCTGCTCGCCCGCGCGGACCCGCGCCGGGGAGAGGGTGACCCCGCCGTGGTTCGCGTCGGTGAGGTCGTCGGCGTCCACCGTGTGGAGCGGGGTCGACGGCGGCTGCTCGCCCGCACCGGGCGTCTCGCCGGGCTCGCCCGGACCGCCCGGGTTCTCGCCGTCGAGGTGGCCCTCGAAGACGTCCGACGCCGCGCCGAGGCGCAGGAGCACCGTCTCGCCCGTGGCGTCGGCGAGGCCGTCGTTGTCGGTGATCGCCCAGACCGTGCCGTCGCCGCCGAGCGTGAGGCCCTCGAGCTTCTCCTGCGTCCAGCCGTGCGTGGCGCGCAGGTCGGGCAGGACGTCGTGCGCGAGCGTCTTGGTCACGGCGACCGGGGTCGTCGACGCGGCCCCGACGGCGACGTCCGGTACGTCGACCGCGTAGACGCGCTTCACCGCGGCGGCGGGGCCGTTGAGCTTGTCGCGCTCGATCACGGCGAGCGTGTCGTGGTCGACGACGGTCACCTCGCTGAGGCCCAGCCAGTCGCCGTCCGTCGTGGTCTGCTCGAGCGGGTAGGCGAACCAGTCCCACGTGCCCGACGCGACGTCGTAGCGGCCGAGGCGCGCGGTGCCCGCCGTGCCGCCCTCGTCGGTGGTCAGGCCGCGCTGGAGCGCGACCCACACCTGCTCGCCCGCGGCCGCGGACCCGTCGTCCGTCGAGACCGCCGGAGCGACCGCGACGCCCTCGATGCCCTGCTTGCCGAGGCCCGCGGCGACCGCCTCGGGCAGCGCGACCGACTCGACGACCGCCCCCGCGGCGTCGACGCGGACGATCGCGTTCTCGGCACCCTTCGCGCCCTCGACCCCGAGCCAGAACCCGCCGTCGGCGCGCGCCGCGACGCCCTCGACGTCGAGGCCCACGGGGGCGCCGTCGCGCGTGAGGGTCACGGACCTGTCGATGACGGCCGGGGAGCCCGCACCGTAGCCGCTCACGTCGAGCGACAGGAGCTGCGTCGTGGAGTACGCGGCGTCGGTCGCCGCCCACAGGCGCTGGGGATCGGTCGGGTCCGCGGTCAGCGCGCCGAGCGCGCCCCAGCCGATCGGGGCGCCGGCCTGCGGGCCCTCGGCCGCGTCCGCGGAGACGACGCTCGGGAACTGCGGCGACCCCGCGCCGTCGGCCCACTGCGCGCCGCGCCCGAACACCGTGACGGCCGACCGCACGCCCGCACCGGCGTCGTCCTCCTCGCTCGACACGACGAGCAGGTCGCGCTGCGGGACGACGAGCAGGCCCTCGGGGCCGTTGGTCGTCGCGAGCACCTGGACGAACCGCGGGGCGCTCGGGTCGGAGACGTCGTAGACGGCCACGAAGTTCGAGCGCTCCGAGCCGACGAACGCGTAGCGCGTGCCGCCGAGCGTCGCGACGGCCAGGCCCTCGGGCTCGACGCCCTTCTTGGCCGCGCGGTCCTCGGTGTGCAGGCCGACGCGCACGGCGAGGCGCTCGAGCTCCGCGCCCGCGTCCCACACGACCTCGCCCGACGCGGCGTCGAACACCGACCAGCCGCGGGACCCGCCCTTCCAGTCGCCCTCGTTCGCGGTCGCGACGTGCGCGTCGTCGAGCCAGCCGATCGCGTCGGGCTCGCGCGGCGTCGCCGGGATCGACCCGGTCTGGTCGATCACGCCGTCCTTCCTCACGTCGATCCCGGACACGGCGACCGCGCCCGCGGAGAAGACGTTCTCGACCTCGCCCGTGGCGATGTCGACGACGGCGACCCCGTTGTTCTCCTGGAGCGTCACCGCGACCTTCGTGCCCGCCGGGTTGACGGCGACGTACTCGGGCTCGGGGTCCTGCGGCGTGTCGAGGCCGGCGGCCGCGACGACCGGGAGCGGCGCCCCGGCCTCGTCGAGGAAGGAGACGGCGCGGGTCGACCAGGCGGCCGGGTCGTCGCCCGGCAGGTCGAGGATCTGGAGGAAGCCGCCGGGGAGCTGCGGGAGGTCGCCCTCGTCACCTCCGCCGGCACCGCCCTCGGGCGTCGCCTCCTCGTCGCGCTGGTTCTCGATCGCGACGACGGCGTGCGCGCCGTCGGGCGTGACGGCGATCGAGTCGGGCTGGCCGCCGAGGTCGAGCGACCGCACGCGCTCGCGCGTCGCGAGGTCGACGACGTCGAGGCGACCGCTCGGCTCGGTGAAGCTCACCGACGTGTCCACGACGACGAGGACGTACCCGCCGACGACCGCGACCGACGTCGGCTCGTCGTGCTCCGAGCCGAGCTCGGCGAGGCTCAGCGTGCCGAGGCCCTGCGGGGCGCTCGGGTCGGTGAGGTCGAGGAAGCCGATGCGGCGCGCGAGCGCGTCCGTGTGGACGACCGTGCGCCCGTCCTCGCTCACCGCGGAGATCTCAGCGACCGTCTCGGCGGCCGCGTCCTCGCCGGCCGGGCGGTTCTGGAACACCGGGTACGTGGCGAGGCGGTGGAACGTCTCGTCCGCGGCGGGCGCCGTCCAGGCCGCTTCCGTCGCGAGACCGAGCGGCGCCGTCGGGACCGGCGCCGCCGCCCCGGCCGGGTGCGCGGGAGCCGCCGCGAGGGCGGGCAGCGCGCCCAGGCCCAGGGTGAGCGTCGCGCCCGTGGCGACGAGCGCTGCGATGCGCGTGCGGCGGGCCGGGGTGCGCGCGGACGTGCGCGCCAGGGTCCGCTCGGGGATGGCTGACATGTCTCTCCTTCGACGTGGGTCGAGCAGAGGGTGGTGGTCCGCCGTGGCGCGGCGACGACCGGCCCGGGGCCACCGGGTGACCGCCGGATGAACAGTGCGCGACGGCCCGCTCGGCGCCGGGAGCGGGGCGCCCGTTGCCCTGGGCGACGGGTTCCGGGACGGAGTACCTGATACTTCGACGCCGTGACCGAATCGTGACGGCGCAAGTACCTAGTACTCGCTGTCCGGCCCGTCCCGGCGGTTGCTAGCGTCTTTCGAGATTTACCTGCTACTCCACGTCCCACCAACGGTGGCGGGCCGCGGCCCCGGCGCACTCCCGCGTCGGGCGGACGCACGACCCGCCTCTCTCCCCGCTCCTCTCCCCTTGTGCCGACCGCCCCGCGACGACGCCGGGCGCGAGGAAGGACGACCGATGACGCAGCACGCCTCTCCCCGACCGTCGCGCACCCACACGGTCCTCACGTCCGTCGCGCTCGCCGTGCTCGCCCTCGCGGTGGCCGGCCTGATCGCGTTCCTGCTCGTGTACCACGGCAAGGTCGCCGACGGCGCGACCCGCCTCGACGACGGCGCCGCACAGCTCTCCGACGGCGCCGCGACGCTCGCCGACGGCACCGCCGAGGCCCGGGCCGGCGCCCAGCGGCTCTCCGACGGGGCGGGCGACCTGCGGGACGGCGCCGGCGACCTCGTCGCCGGTGCGCAGAAGGCGTCCGACGGCGCGACCCAGCTCGCCGCGGGCGGCACCACCGCGCTCGACGGCGCGAGCGAGCTCGCCGCCGGTGCGGACGAGCTGAACGCCGGAGCGGCCCGCCTCGCCGCGGGCACGGGCGACGCGGCGAGCGGCGCAGCCCGCCTCGCCACAGGCAGCACGGACCTCGACGCCGGGGCCGCGCGCCTCGCGGCCGGCAGCACGCGCGCCGCCGACGGTGCGTCGCAGCTCGCCGCGGGAGCGGGCGACCTCAGCACGGGCGCCGGCGACCTGAGCGCGGGGGCTGCCCGCGCCGCGACCGGCTCCGCCGACCTCGCGACCGGAGCCGATCGGCTCGCGACCGGGGCCGGCACCCTCGCGGCGGGCACCACCGAGCTCCGGACGGGCGTGCGCGACAGCCTCGGCGCAGGGGTCCTGGCCCTCGACCAGGGCCAGGCCCAGCTCTCCGCCGGTGCGGCGCGCCTCGCCGGCGGGGTCGCCGCGGCGGGAGCAGGGGCGGACGCGATCCAGGCGGGAGTCGACCAGCTCCGCGAAGGAGCGACCGGGGTGCGCGGTGGTGCGGTCACCCTGGGCGGGTACGCCGAGCAGCTGCAGGGTTCTGCCGGCGAGCTCCAGCGCTCCGCCGTGACCGTCGGGACCAACCTGGACGGCCTCGCGGCGCAGCTCGACGCGATCGCGCGCGGCGAGGTCGCGGCGACCCCGGAGACCCTCGGGACGATCGCCGCGAGCCTCCGCGCCCTGGGCAACGGCACCGAGTCGGCTCCCGGCGCGTCCGCGCAGATCGCGGGCGGCGCGGGACGACTGGCGTCGGGCGCGGGCGAGCTCTCCGCGGGGGCGGCCGCCGTCACCGCCGGGATCGACCAGCTCTCGGCCGGCCTCGGGACCGGCACCCCGGACCGGCCCGGGCTCACCGCGGGGCTCGCGCGGCTCCGCACGGGCCTCGGCGAGGGCACCCCCGCGCAGCCGGGGCTCGCCGCCGGGGTCCAGCAGCTCCGGACCGGCATCGACGTCCAGCTCGCCGGCGGGATCGACGCGCTCGCCGCCGGTGCCACCACGCTGGACGGCAAGATCGGCGAGCTCGAGACCGGCGCCGCGACGCTCCACGGGAAGGTCGGGGAGCTCAGCGCGGGCGCCTCGACGATCGCGGGCGGCACCGCCGACCTCGCCGCCGGCGCGGCGCGCGTGAGCAGCGGCAGCGCGCTCCTCGCGACGAAGACCTCCGAGCTCGCCGCCGGCACGGCCGAGCTCGCGACCGGCGCGTCCGACCTGCACGCCGGGACGACCCAGGCCGCCGCGGGCGCCGCCGACCTCTCCGCCGGGACGGTGCGGCTGCGCACGGGCGCCGGCGACCTGTTCGCCGGGACCACGCGCCTGGAGGACGGGACGCTGCGGCTGCAGAACGGGCTCACGACGCTGTCCACCGGTGCGACGACGCTCGCCGCCGGCAACGCGGCGCTCGCCGAGGGCTCGACGACGCTGCACGCCGGGACGACGACGCTCGCCGACGGCGCGTCCGACCTGCACGACGGCAGCACGCGCATCGCGGACGGCGCCGCCACGCTCTCCGACGGCACGGAGACCCTCTCCGACGGCACGACCGAGCTCAAGGACAGCGTCGAGAACAGCCCCGTCGGACGGGTGTCGCTCGGCATGTCGGCGCTCGTCGGCGGGACCGTGCTCGCGGGCGTCGCGGGCGTCGGGCTCGGGCTGCGCCGTCGGCTCGCGGCGGTCTGACCGACCGTCGCGCACGGCCGGGCGGCATCTCCTCACCGCCCGGCCCTCGGCTCGAGGGCGGCTGCACGTCGACGGTGTCGCCCTCGCGGGCGGCGGTCCCGGTGGACAGGACTCCGGGCCCGCCGCCCTTCTTCGTGCACGCCGGCCGCAGCAGCCCAGGGTCGACCGCCCGGCGACCCGGCACGGCCACCGGACCGGCACCGACCACCGGACCGGCACGGGCTACCGTGGCCGCGTGACGCTGCTCCTCAAGCTCGTGCTGGCACCCGCCCTGGTGGTCGCGTCCACGCTCGCCGGACGGCGCTGGGGAGCCCGGCTCACCGGGGTGCTCGTCGGGCTGCCCGTCGTGGCCGGGCCGATCCTCCTCATCACCACGCTCGACCACGGCACCGGGTTCGGCGCCGCCGCGGCGTCGTCAGCGCTGCTCGGCCTCACGTCTCTCGCCCTGTTCGCCGTGGTGTTCGCCTGGTGCTCGCGCCGGACGGGCTGGCTCGGTGCGCTCGCGGCGTCCTGGGCCGCGTGCCTCGTGGCGGACGTCGCGCTCGCCCGACTGACGCTGCCCGCCGGGATCACGTTCGTCGTGGCGCTCGCGACGTTCTGGGGCGCGTCCCGGGTCATGCCGCCCGACGCGGCGGGCCCCCCGCCGTCGACCGTCCCGTCGCCCTGGTGGGACCTCCCCGCCCGCGCCGCGACGACGGCGGCGCTCGTCCTCGCCGTCACCACCGCGTCGGGTGCGCTCGGCCCGGCGATGACGGGCGTGCTCGCGCCGTTCCCGATCGCGTCGAGCGTGGTCGCCGCGTTCGCGCTCGCGCAGCGCGGGTCGGCCGAGACCGTCCGGCTCCTGCGCGGTCTGCTGGCCGGGCTCACCGGGTTCGCGGTGTTCTGCCTCCTCGTCGCGCTCCTCGTGGACCGGCTCGGCATCGCCGCGGCCTTCGGGGTCGCCCTCGCCGCGAGCGTCGCCGTGCAGGCCGCCGTGCCGCTCGCCGGGCGGCTCGTCGGCGCAGGACGGGACGCCCAGGACGACGACGCGCCGACCACGCCAGGCGACGGAGCCCGCGACCCGTTGCGGACTGGTCGTCGCTGACCACCGGCGAGCACGCTCAGCACACCGCGGACGGCGATCACCGGCAGGGCGACGAGCATCGCGCCGAGCCTCCACCGGGACACGTCCGACGCCCCCAGGTCGGGGGCGGTCGAGCCGGTCCGAGTCGGGGTCGCCCGCGCGCTGGACGACGGGGACGACCTGACCGGGCCGGTACTGGCCGGCGGGCACCTTCTGCTCCGGACGCACGCCGCGTGGCCGGTCACGGGTCGCCGGGACGACCGTCTCTGTGGGGTGCTCGACGACCGAGCGTCGGGTGAGCAGGGGCGTGGGCACGACCTGCACGACGACCCCCGTGCCGCGCGGACCGCGGCGGCACGTCCCCGCGATCCGGTCGGTCGCCGACCCTCTCGCCCTGCGCGGCACCGCGCGGCGACCGCCGGCCCACGCCTACTGCCGACGGCGCCGGGCGAACACGGACGCCGCCCCGCCGAGGAACACCGCGACCAGGCCGAGGCACCACGCGAGGGCGAGGGCCGCCGTCGGGCCCAGGTCGGTGACCGGCGCTCCGGTCGAGCCCGTCCCGACGAGCAGGCCGCGGATCGTCTCGATGACCGGCGTGACGGGCTGGTGCTCCGCGAACCCGCGCAGCCACGACGGCATGGTCTCGGGCGGCACGAACGCGCTCGACACGTACGGCAGGAACAGCATGAAGAAGCTGAACCCCCCGGCCGCCGCGGGCGAGCGCACGAGCACGCCCACGAAGGCCGCGACGCTCGTGATCGCGAGCACGTACGCGGCGACGACCCCGACGGCCCCCAGCCACTCGAGCGCGGTCGCGTCGGGCCGGAAGCCGATGAGGAACGCGACGCCCAGCACGACGGCCGTCGTCACGAGGTTCTTCACGACGCTCGCCACGACGTGCCCCACGAGCACCGTCCCGCTCGCGATCGGCATCGACCGGAACCTGTCCATGATGCCGCCGGACATGTCCTGCTCGACGGCGATCGCCGTGTTCGACGCCCCGTAGCCCGCGCACAGCAGGATGATCCCCGGCGTCGCGTACGTGACGTAGTCCGTGCCGACGCTCATCGCGCCGCCGAACACGTACACGAACAGGATCATGAGCATCACCGGCAGCACGAGCGCGAGGATCAGCTCGTCCGGCTCGCGGCGCACGAGCCGCAGCGAGCGCGCGACCATCGTCCCGGCGTCGGCGAGCACGTGGCGGCCCGGCCGGGCCGTAGGGGCTGGGAGGCGCGGCGTCGTGCCCGACGGCGCAGCGGCGGTCTGGGCGGTCATGCTGCGGTCTCCTCACGGTCGGCTTCGTGGTCGGTCTCGGTCGTGCCGCGGTCCCGGTCTCGGGTCCGCGCGGCGTGGCCCGTCAGGGTGAGGAACACGTCGTCGAGCGTCGGCTCCCGCACCTCCCACCGCATCGGCTCGACGCCGGTCGCCGCCACCGCGGCGAGGACGTCGCGGACGTGCTCGACCGACCCGTCGGTGGGGACGCGGAGCGTCGCGGAGGTGAGGTCGAGCGCCTCCGGCCACGGTCCCGCGGCCCCGACCGACGCCGCCGCGGCGGCCGACGCGAAGGTGAGCTCGATGCTCGCGTCGCCGACGCGGCGCTTGAGGTCGGACGGGGAGCCCTCGGCGACGACGCGGCCGTCGTCGATCAGCGCGACGCGGTCGGCGAGCTGGTCGGCCTCCTCGAGGTACTGCGTCGTGAGGAACAGGCTCGTGCCGTCGGTGACGACGCCACGGATCACCTCCCACATGGTCTGGCGGCTGCGCGGGTCGAGGCCGGTGGTGGGCTCGTCGAGGAACATGACCTGGGGACGGGTGAGGAGCCCGGCCGCCAGGTCGAGCCGGCGGCGCATGCCGCCGGAGTAGGTCCCGACGCGGCGGTCGGCAGCCGCGGCGAGGTCGAACGCGTCGAGCAGGCCGTCGACGCGGGCGCGCGCGGCCCGGCGGGGCAGGTGCGCGAGGCGGCCCATCATCGTGAGGTTCTCGCGGCCCGTCTGCTTCTCGTCGACCGCCGCGTACTGGCCGGTGAGGCTGATGAGCCCGCGCACGCGCGCGGCGTCGCGCACGACGTCGTGGCCCGCGACCGTCGCCGTGCCGCCGTCGGGACGCAGGAGGGTGGCGAGGATGCGGACCGTGGTGGTCTTCCCCGCCCCGTTGGGGCCGAGCAGGGCGAGGACCTCGCCGCGGCGCAGCGTGAGGTCGACGCCGTCGAGCACGCGCACGGGGCGGCGCGGTGTCCCGTAGCTCTTGCGCAGGCCGTCGGCGTGCACGAGCACGTCCGGTGCGGGCATGAGGCCTCCAGGGTTCAGGCGGCAGAACCGCGTGTGAGAGAAACTGTTTATGCTATCCACTGTTCTGTGTACGGTAGACACGGTTTCGTGGGCGGTCAAGGCCCGCGGGAGGATGACGAGATGACCACGCCCGAACCCACCGAGCGGCACGCGCCCGACGAGTCGGCCCCGACGACGGAGCTGCCGCCCGTGATCGCGCGCCTCTGGGGTCGCGCACCCGGCCCACGGCGCGGCCCCAAGCCCGCGCTGACGGTCGAGCAGGTGGTGCGGGCCGCCGTCGACCTCGCCGACGCCGAGGGCCTGCCCGCGGTCTCCATGGCGCGCGTCGCGGAGGCGCTCGGCTACACGCCGATGGCGCTCTACCGGTACGTCGAGAGCAAGGACGAGCTCCTCGTCCTCATGGCCGACGCCGCGGCGGACGTGCTCACCCTGCCCCCGTACGACGAGGGCGACTGGCGCGCCGGGCTCGAGGCCTGGACCCGCGCGCAGATCGCGGGCATTCTCGCGCGGCCGTGGTTCCTCGACCTACCGCTGACGACGGCGCAGGTCGGGCCGAACCGCCTGCGCTGGATCGACCGCGCGTTCGCGATCCTCGCACCGCTCGACCTGACGGTGGACGAGAAGCTGCAGATCGTCGGGCTCCTCGCCCAGCACGTGCTCGGCGAGGGCCGCGTCCAGGTCGAGACCCGGCGTGCGGCCGCGGAGGCCGTGCGCCGCGCCCAGGGCCTGCCCGCCGACACCCCCGAGTCCGACCTCGACGCGGACGCGGTCGCCGCCGCCAACCCGTACGCCGACTACGAGCTCGTGCTCACGCGGCTCGTCGATCCCGAGACCTACCCCGCGCTCACCGGTGCGCTCGCCTCGTGGTCGCCGACCGCACCGCAGCCGGACGACTGGGAGAGCGACATCGGCTTCGGCCTCGACATCCTCCTCGACGGGATCGAGGCTTTCGTCGCCCGGCGCGCCACCGCCCGCAGGGCCGCCGACCACGGCTGACCGCCCACGGTGCCCGGGTCGCGAACGGGACGCCGTCGGCGCTCGGAGCCGGTCAGGGCGTCGGCTGGACCGGGGCGTCGGGCACCTGGACGTCGGGCAGGTCCGGCAGGTCGAGCGTCGGGACGTCGATGCTCGGGATGTCGACGTCCTCCATCCGGTCGCGCAGCTCCTCCTGACGGATGCGGTTGTTCTCCTGGATGCAGGAGAGCCGGGTCACGGGACGGCCGCCGCACTCCTGGACCTCCGAGTCCGGGTCGCGCGGGGCCTTCGGCGACTGGACGTAGCGGCCGTCGGCGTCGTGCGCGTTCGGCGTGACGGGCAGCGCGACGACGGCCGCGACGCCGCCGACGGCGAGGAGCGCCGTCGTGACGAGGAGGACCGCCGCGCCCAGCCCGGCGCGGACCGCGGCGCCGGCGCTCACGGGCAGGCGCTCGTCCGACGCCGCGCGCTGCCGCTCCGCCGCACGCCACGCGACCCACAGGCCGACCGTCACCGGGAGCACGAACGCCACGGCGGCCAGCGCCGCGACCGAGCGGGCGTCCTCGCGCGCGAGCGCCCCCGGCCCGATCGCCGCGACGACGACCGCGACGATCCCCGTCACGATCGTGCGGCGCACCGCGGCGCCGCGCAGACCCGAGCGCAGCCCGGCGATCCGCGCCGCGCCCACCGGGCCGGGCGGGAGGTACCCCAGGTCGCGCGTCTGCGTGACCATGGCCGCGTACAGGACGGCCGAGGTCACGGTCGTCACCGCGAGCACCGCACCGAGGGCGACGAGGAACCACCGCACGACGACGGCGTCGCGCACCACGTACAGCAGCGCGAGCCCGGCGAGCACGGCCACCCAGCCCACGACGACCGCCGCGACGGCCCCGCCCCGCAACGGCGTCTGGCGGAGGGTGCGACGCAGCAGCCCGCGGGGGACCTGGAGGAGCACCGGGAGCACGCGCAGGGCCGTGATCGCCGTCCACAGCAGGACGACGATCCCCCAGAGGGGCACGCCGCCGACGTGCGCGTCGCTCATCGAGAACGTGACGACGAGCGCGACCGCCCCGACGAGCAGCACCGGCATCTCGACGAGGCGCAGCACCTGCTGCCACACGCTGAGGTGCAGCAGGTAGCCGGCCTCGGCGTGCTCCGGGTTCGTCGCGAGGACGCTGCTGTACCCCTTCGCGCTGCGGCCGGTGTCGAGGGCGAGCGCCGCGTCGAGGTAGAGCAGGTCCTCGTGCTCCGGGGCGACGCCGAGGCCCTGGCGCACGAGGGCGCGCGCCCGGTCGTCGTCCCCGAGGCGCGACCACAGCCGCGCCGCCTGCGCGAGCCGGTCGGGGTTCTCGGGCGCGAGCGCGAGCGCCGCGTCGATGCGCTCGCGCGCGAGCCTCCGGTCGGCACCGCGGACCCGGCCCGACAGGTGCGTGTCGGCGAGCTGCAGGTGGTACCGCGCGTCGTCGGGGTCGAGCTCGAGCGCCTTCGCCGCGGCGTCGCGCGCTCCCGGCACGTCGCCCGTGTTCTGGCGCGCGATCGACAGCAGGTGGAGCGCGCCGTCGGCGGTGGGCTGGGCGCCCACGACCTGCTCCAGCAGCGGCAGCGCCTCGGCCGACCGCTGCAGGTGCAGCCGCACCCAGGCGGCGGTGAGGAGCAGCCGCGGGTCGTCGGGCACGCTCGCGAGCGCGTCGTCGACCTCGTCGAGCGCACGCTCGGGCCGCCCCATCTGGACGAGCAGCTCCGCGCGCGAGGCGACGGCGCGCGGGTCGGTCGTGGTGCTCACGGTCCGGGGTCCTCCGGCGCTCAGAGCATGCGCCGCGCGCGCAGGTACGCGGCGAGGTCGTCGTAGCGGCCGTCGTTGTTCGCGAACGTGACGACGTTGCGCGCGGACTGGAGCCACGCCGTCGTCGAGGGCCGCACGTCCGCGAGCGCCGCGTCGAGGTCGGCCATGGTGATCGGGCGCACCTGGCCGGTCGCGATGGAGTCCATCATCGCCTTCTCCGCCGCCGTCGCCGCGAGGTGCTCGAGGTCGGCGCCGGAGAAGCCGTCGGTGCGCTGCACGACCACGCGCAGGTCGATCCCCGCGACCGGGCGGCCCGCGAGGTGGTGGCGCAGGATCGCCTCGCGCGCGGGCTCGTCGGGCGGCAGCACGAGCACGACGCGGTCGAACCGCCCGGGCCTCAGCAGCGCGGTGTCGACGTCCCACGGGTGGTTCGTGGCGCCGAGGACGAACAGCCCGTCGTTGTCGGAGCCGATGCCGTCCATCTCCTGGAGGAGCTGGTTGACCACGGTCCGCATGCCCGACGAGCCGGAGTACTGCGCGCGCTTGCCGCCGATCGCGTCGACCTCGTCGAGGAACAGCACGGCCGGCGCGAGCTGGCGCGCGCGCTGGAACAGCGCGTGGAGGTTCTGCTCGCTCTCCCCCATGAACTTGTCGAGGATGTCCGCGAGCGTCACGGTGAGGAACCGTGCGCCGAGCTCGCCCGCGACGGCCCGCGCCATGTACGTCTTGCCGGTCCCGGGAGGCCCGTAGAGCAGGAGCCCGCCGCGCAACGACTTGCCGAACGCCTTCGCGATCGCCTGGTGGCGCATCGGCTCCAGGAACGCCTCCCGGATGCGCTGCTTCACCGGCTCCAGGCCGCCGACGTCCGCGAGCGTCACCGTCTCGCGCGAGACCTCCAGCAGGCCCGAGCCGTCGTCGGGGGCGTCGTCGCGCGCGGGGACGAGGAACGGCCCGTCGCCCGGTGCGGGCGGGACGGCGTCGTCGTCCGTGCGGGGCACGCCGCCCGGGCCGGCGGGCGGTGCGGCGGGCACCTGTCCGGGCGGCGCCTCGACGACGGGTGTCTCGACGAACGGTGCCGGGACGTGGACGCCCACCTCGTGCTCCAGCCGGTCCCAGTCGATGCCCGACGGCGCCGCCGGGCCCCGGGCTGCGGGGGCGCCGGGCCCGGTGGACGGGGCGGGCTCGGCGGGGATCCCCGCGGTCGGGGTCGCGGGCGCGCCGGGGGCGCGCGGGACGGTCGCGTCGGACGGGACGCCCGTGATGATCCCGTCGTCGGGGCCGCCGGGTGCGGACGCCGGCGCGTGCAGGCCGGTGACCGGGGCCGGCGGTGCAGCGGGGGCCGTCGCGGGCCGGTCGGCCGCGGGGCCGCTCCCCGTCGCCGCGGCGACGGCCGAGTCCTGGACCAGGCGCAGCGCCTCGCCGTCCGCCGGGTCGATCCGGAGCGCGGTGCTCGCCTGCTCGAGCGCCTCGACCGGCCGCCCCGCCGCCAGCAGGAGGCTCGCGTAGTGGACGCGCAGCGGGGCGCTCGACGGCGCGGCCGCCACCGCGGCGGCGAGCGCGGCCAGGGCGTCGGACATGGGTGCTCCTCGGGTCGGGCGGGGACGACGACGCCGGTGCGCCCGTGAGCGCGGCCGGCCGGGAACAGTGTGCCCCGGACCGGTGACGCCGACCATCGGCACCCTGCTATCCGCGCCGTCCCCGGGAGCCTGACCGTGCACAGGCCCGGACACCGCGGTCCCCGTCCACAGCGCGCACCGGAGGGCGCCTCCGTGTCGGCGGGACCGGGCAGAGTGGACGCATGACGACCGACACGACCGCGTCGACACCCCTCGCGGTGCCCGACGACGCGCCCGCCGAGGCCCCCGGCGGTCCCCGACCCGGCGCCCGCTGCTTCGGCGACGGCGACCCGCTCTACGAGGAGTACCACGACACCGAGTGGGCGGTCCCGGTCCACGGGGACACGGCGCTGTTCGAGCGCCTGGCGCTCGAGGGGTTCCAGTCCGGCCTGTCGTGGATCACCGTGCTGCGCAAGCGCCCCGCCTTCCGCGAGGTCTTCGCGGGGTTCGACCCGGAGGCCGTCGCCGCGTTCGCCGAGCCCGACGTCGAGCGCCTCCTCGCCGACGCGCGCATCATCCGCAACCGGCAGAAGATCACGGCCACGATCGACAACGCGCGCGCCCTGCTGGCGCTCCAGGAGAGCGGGCGCACGCTGGACGAGCTGATCTGGTCGTTCGCGCCACCGGCCCGTCGCGAGCGCCCCGCGACCTGGGGCGACGTCCCGGGGCTCACCCCCGAGTCGACCGCGCTCTCGAAGGCGCTCAAGAAGCTGGGCTTCCGGTTCGTCGGGCCGACGACGGCCTACGCCGCGATGCAGGCGTGCGGGCTCGTGGACGACCACCTCGCGACCTGCCCCGTCGTGCTGCGCCGCCCGTGAGCGGCGGCGAGCCGCACCTCGGTCCGCGCCGTCGCCTCCGCGGACGGCTCGCGACTCCGGTGCGGCAGGGCGAGCGGACCGTCGGGCGTCTCCGTGCGCGGCCCTGCCCCCTGGCGGCGACCACATGGTGAGACGAGGTGCGACGATGGCCTCATGAGCGCGTACGTGTCCGTCCTCGACCTCTTCTCCGTCGGCGTGGGTCCGTCGAGCTCGCACACCGTCGGGCCGATGCGGGCCGCGAAGGCGTTCGTCGCGACGCTGGACGACCGCGGCGTGCTGGGCGAGGTCGCCGGGCTGCGGGTCGTGCTGTGCGGGTCGCTCGGGGCGACGGGAGCGGGCCACGGCACGCCGGACGCCGTGGTCGCGGGGGTGCTCGGCCTCGACCCCGAGACGTGCGACCCGGCGCGCGTACCCGGCTCGTGGGAGAAGCTGGGCGACGGCGCGCCCGTCGCGCTGCTGGGCCGGCACCGCATCACGATGACGAGCGCCGACGTGCGCCTCGCGCCGCTGACCCGGATGCCGGGCCACCCCAACGGCATGCGGTTCACCGCGCTCGACGCGAGCGGGGCTCCGCTCGCGGAGGAGGCGTACTACTCGGTCGGCGGCGGCTTCGTGCTCACCGCCGCCGCGCTCGAGTCCGCGGCCGCGAACGAGGCGGCGCAGCTCGGCGCCGAGCTCGCGGGCGAGGCGATCGACCCCGGGACGGAGCCGTCGGGCGTACCGTTCCCGTTCGCCAACGCCGCCGAGCTCCTCGCGCTGTGCGAGCGCGAGCGCACCTCGATCGCGGCGGTCGCGTGGGCGAACGAGTCCGCCCTGCGCCCCGCCGCCGAGGTCGAGGCGGGCGTCGACCGGATCTGGGACACCATGAGCGCGTGCGTGGACGCCGGTCTCGAGCGCGACGGGGTGCTGCCCGGTCGTCTCCAGGTCCGCCGTCGGGCACGGGCGCAGCGCGAACGTCTCGAGCTCGCCGACGAGCGCGGCGCCGACACGACGATCGAGTGGCTCCAGGCGTTCGCCATGGCCGTCAACGAGGAGAACGCCGACGGGCGCCGCGTCGTCACCGCCCCGACGAACGGCGCCGCGGGGATCATCCCCGCGGTCGGGCGCCACTTCCTGCGCACCCACCCGGACGTCGCCGCGGACCCCGCGCGCCGGCGTCGGGCCATGCGCACGTACCTCCTCACCGCCGCCGCGATCGGCGCGCTCTACAAGCGCAACGCGTCCATCTCCGGCGCGGAGGCGGGCTGCCAGGGCGAGGTCGGCTCGGCGTGCTCCATGGCGGCGGGCGCGATCTGCGCCGTCCTCGGCGGCACGCCCGCCCAGGTGGAGAACGCGGCCGAGATCGCGATGGAGCACAACCTCGGGCTCACGTGCGACCCCGTCGGCGGGCTCGTCCAGGTCCCGTGCATCGAGCGCAACGCCATCGCCGCGTGCACCGCCGTCTCCGCGGCGCGCCTCGCCCTCCAGGGCGACGGCTCGCACGTCGTCTCGCTCGACACCGTCATCGAGACGATGCGCCAGACCGGCGTCGACATGTCGACCAAGTACAAGGAGACCTCGACGGGGGGCCTCGCCGTCAACGTCATCGAGTGCTGAGCCGGGCAAGCAAAGGCCTCAGCACGACCACCAGGCCGAGTGCTGAGCCGGAGCGCAGCGAAGCAAGCGCAGGCCTCAGCACGACCGACAGCCCGAGTGCTGAGCCGGAGCGCCGCTCACCAGGTGCGGCGCACGGACGCCTTGGTGCCGGTCACCAGGCTGCGCGGCGGGACGTCGTCGGCCACGACCGCACCGGCGGCGACCACGGCGTCGCGGCCGATGGTCACGCCGGGCAGGATCGTCGCCCCGGCGCCGATCCACACGTTCTCGTGCACGTCGATCGGACCGCCGGTGAGCCAGACCTTGCGGTCGTCGGTGTCGACCGGGTGCCCGACGGTGACGAACGTGACCTTCGGCGCCACCATGACGCGGTCGGCCAGCCGGATGCCGGCGTAGTCGAGGAACGTGCAGTTCTGGTTGACGAAGACGCGCTCCCCCAGGTCGAGGTTCAGCCCGTGGTCGGTGAAGAACGGCGGGTAGATCGTCACGCTCGGGGGCAGCGGGCGGCCGAGGATCTGCGCGAGCAGCCGCGCCCGACCGTCCTCGTCGTCGAACGGCAGGACGTTGAGCCGGGAGGTGAGCTCGGTGGCCCGCAGCACCCTCTCGGACATGGCGCGGAACTCGGGACCGTGGATGCGCATGAGCAGGTCGCTGGGCATCCCCCGATCCTGCCTCCGGGTCAGCGGGCGGCGCGCGACGCCTCGCGGGCGGCGACGACCTCCTCGACGACGTCGGCCACGCCGGCCTCGCCCGGCGAGGCGGCGATGTGCTCGCCGAGGCGCTGGCTCGCGCGGGCGTACGACGGGTCGTCGAGCAGTCGCCGCACCGCGCGCCGGACCTGGCCGGGGCGCGGGGTGCTCGTCCGCAGCCGCACGCCGGCGCCGGTCCACGCGACGCGTGCGGCGACCTCCGCCTTGTCCTCGGTCTTGCCCGCGACGACCACGGGGACGCCGTGCCGCAGCGCGTGGTGCACCCCGCCGTAGCCGCCGTTCGTGACGAGGACCGAGGTGCGCGGGAGCAGCGCGTCGTACGGGAGGTACTCGGCCGCGCGCGCGTTCGCCGGGAGCGGCCCGAGCGACCCGACGGGCCGTCCGCCGGTCGCCGCGACGACCAGCACGTCCTCGCCCGCGAGCGCGCGCAGCGTGGGGACGAGGAGCTGGGTCGGGTCCTCGTTCGCGACGGTGCCCTGCGTGACGTGCACGACCGGCCGGCGGGTGTCGAGGTCGCCCCACCACGCGGGGAGGTCACCGTTGCCCGGCGCCGGGCGCGGCGGGCCGACGAACCGGACCGGGGTCACGACGTCGGGCCGCGGGTACTCGAGCCCGGGGACGGTGAGCTGCACCACGGCGTCGGCGTCGGCGGGCCAGCCGAGGAA
Organism: Cellulosimicrobium sp. CpK407; assembly: GCF_051844275.1. NCBI lineage: Bacteria > Bacillati > Actinomycetota > Actinomycetes > Micrococcales > Promicromonosporaceae > Cellulosimicrobium > Cellulosimicrobium sp. CpK407. Next base: position 53,828 of record NZ_JBGNYC010000009.1, on the reverse strand, counting down.
GAACGTGCCGCTCGGCTCCCCGCCCGCCGCCCGGACCATGTCCTGCGCCGCGCGCTGCGGGGCGGCGAACGCGACCCGCTCGACGACGGCGTGGAGGGCCCGGTTGCGCAGGACGCCGAGGGGGCCCCGCGCGGGCAGCACCCCGAGGCCGAACGGCGCGGTGTGGTCGCTCTTCAGCCCGAGCGGGAAGATCCCGAGCGCGAGCACCGGTGGTCGACGGTCGGCGGGCACCGAGACGAGCGGCATCGCGCCGAGGAACAGGGGCTCGACGAGCACGACGTCCGCCGGGCGCTCGGCGAGGGCCGCGAGCACCGCCCGGTGCTGCGCCGCGCCGGGCGCCACAAAGATCTCGAGCATGTCGTGCCGGATCGCGTCGAGCCCGGTGCGTCCCGCGCGGCCGGGGAACGCGGCGGCGAGGTCGCGGTCGTCGAAGTCGGCCGCGGCCGGGAGCGGGACGTGCTCGGCGCCGGCGGCCTCGACGGCGGCGGCGAACCGTGCGCCGGTGAGGAACCGGACGTCGTGCCCGCGGGCGACGAGCGCGCGGGTGACGGCGAGCAGCGGGGTGACGTGGGCGTGCACCGGGGTGGAGCAGAGCAGGACGGTGGCCATCGGTGGGGCCTCTCTCGTGGCGGCGCGCGTCGCGCCGGTCGGACGGGAAGGCGCAGGACCGGGCCGTCTGCGCGGGGGACGCCGGTGGGGAGACGGCGTGTGAGAAGATCGATCAACCGTCAGGAGTATTCATCACCTTCGAGGGGTAGTCAATAGTGGTGCCTCGCGCCTACACGTCCGACCTCCGCACCGAGCAGGCCGCGCGCACGCGCGAACGGGTGGTGCGCGCCGCCGCGCACGAGCTGACCGAGCACGGCTACGAGCGCACGACGCTCGCGCGCGTCGCCGCGCGCGCAGGCGTCTCGCTCGAGACGGTGAAGGCGCACGGCCCCAAGCGCGCCCTGCTGCTCGCCGCGTTCGAGCTCACGTTCGCCGGGTCGGAGGGCCAGGAGTCCCTGGGCGAGCGGCCCGAGGGACGCTCGGTGGCCGGCACGACCGACCCCGAGGAGTTCCTCGACGGCCTCGTCGCGCTCGTCGCCGCGGCGAACGAGCGCGTCGCCGGCCTGTGGTCCGCCTTCACCTCGGCGGCGCGCTCCGACGACGCCGTCGCCGCGGAGCTCGACGCGCTCCTCGAACGCCGCCGCGCGGACCTGCGCGCGAGCGTCGACGTGCTCGCCGCGCACGGGTTCCGCCCCCGGGCACCGCGGGACGAGGCGGCCGAGTCGCTGTCCTACCTCCTCGCACCCGAGGGCTGGACGCACTTCGTCGCGGGCGCCGGCTGGTCGGGCGAGCGGTACCGCGCCTGGCTCCGCGACGGCGTGGTGCGCCTCGTCGCGGCGCCCCCGGAGGACGACGCCGACACCTGAGCCCTGGCGCGCCGTCGGGCACCGCGCCTACGGTGTGCCATGAGCACGCTCACCCCCGGCTTCCACGGCCGGCCGCGCCCGCAGGGCGTGGCGCTCCCGCCGGGCCAGTACGTCGAGACCGGGTTCCCCGTGCTCTCGGCGGGGCCCACACCGCGCGTCGACACCGCGACCTGGCGGCTCGACGTCACGACCGAGACCGGCGCGACGCGCGCGTGGTCGTGGTCGGACCTCATGGCGCTCCCCCAGGACGAGCCGACGGTCGACATCCACTGCGTCACCCGCTGGTCGAAGTTCGGCACGTCGTGGCGCGGCGTCTCGCTCGACACGCTCCTCGCCGACGTCGAGTCGACCGCCGACTTCGCGATGATCGGCTGCTACGGCGGGTACACGACGAACCTCCCGGTCGCGGAGCTGCTGGGCGGCAAGGCGTGGGTCGTGCACACGTTCGACGGCGCCCCGCTGCACCCCGTGCACGGCGGCCCGGCGCGGCTGCTCGTGCCGCACCTGTACTTCTGGAAGTCGGCCAAGTGGGTCAACAGCATCACGCTCATGCCCATGGACCGGCAGGGCTTCTGGGAGCGCCTCGGCTACCACGACCTCGGCGACCCGTGGCGCGAGCAGAGGTACCAAGGTGATTGAGGTCTCACGATGACCGCGGCGCCGGTCCGCCTCGGCGCCCGCTACGCGACGCCGTCGGGCTGGCAGGTCGCGACGCTCGTCGACGCGTGGGCCGAGAGCCCGTCCGCGCGGACGCTCGTCCTCGAGGTCCCCGCCTGGCCCGGGCACCTGGCCGGTCAGCACGTCGACCTGCGCCTCACCGCGCCCGACGGCTACACCGCCGAGCGCAGCTACTCGATCGGCAGCACGGCGACGCGCGCGTCGGTGCCCGACGACGGCTCCCCCGCGCGCGTCGAGGTCACCGTGCAGCGCGTCCCCGGCGGGGAGGTCTCGACCTACCTCACCGACGTGTTCGCGGTGGGCGACGCGATCGAGCTGCGCGGGCCGGTCGGCGGCTGGTTCGTCTGGTCCCCCGAGCGCGACGGCGGGACGCCCGTCCTCCTCGCCGCGGGCGGGTCGGGCCTCGTTCCCCTCATGGCGATGCTCCGCACGCGCCGCGACGCGGGCGACCGGACCCCGTTCCGGCTCGTGTACTCGGTCCGCCGCCCCGAGGACCGGCTGTACACCGCGGACCTCGACCGGCTCGCCGCCGCGCACGACGGGCTCGACGTCCAGGTCGTCTACACGCGCTCGGTGCCGCTGGGATCGATGCGCGGGCCGGGTCGCCTCGAACGACGCGATCTCGCGGCGTGGGGCTGGCCCGCCGAGATCGAGCCCGCGTGCTTCGTGTGCGGGCCGACGGGGTTCGTCGAGGCCGTCGCCCGCCAGCTCGTCTCGCTGAGCCACGACCCGGCGCGCGTCAAGACCGAGCGCTTCGGGCCCGCCGGGGACTGACGGGCGCGACTACGCCGGCGGCGGCGTCCAGCCGCCCCGGGCGCGCGCCTCGCGCTCCGCGAGCACGCTGCGCAGCAGCCGGATCGTGAGGATCAGCGCCCAGATCACCAGCACGGCGACCGTCGCGAGCACGGCGACGTAGAGCAGCATCAGCAGGGGATAGATCGGCCCGATTCCCATGGGCGGACCCTAGCGGCGCGCAAGCCCGGCCCGCGGTGCGACACAGTCAGGTCGTGAGCGTGGCGCGCGTGCGCCACGGCAGTTCCACGACAGGGGGCGGTATGAGTACCCGGACGAGACGTCGACCTGGCAGGCGGCGCGCGGCCGCTCTGCTCGCGGTCGCGACCGTCGCGACCCTGGTGCTCGGGGCGTGCGCGACGGCGTCGGGCGAGCCGCCCACGGTGACGACCGCGGACGTCGAGCGCCGTGTCGTGACCGTCGCCGACGCCCCGGCGACGACCCCCGTCGTCGAGGCGACCGAGCGGCTCGGCCTGACGATGCTCGACGCGGCCCCGCGCGAGGGCAACGTCGTCGTGTCGCCGGCGAGCGCCGTCGTCGCTCTCTCGATGCTCGCGGAAGGAGCCCGCGGCGAGACCGCCGCGTCGCTCGACGCCGCGCTCGGCGCGACCGGCCAGGACCGGACCGACGCCGTCAACGCCCTGCTCGCCGCGCTCCAGGACTACGACGGCGACCCCGCCCTCGTGCAAAAGGACGAGCTCCCGAAGACCCCGCTCGTGCACGTCGCGAACCAGGTCGTCCTCGACGACCAGGCACAGGTCCACGACACCTACCTCGAGGCGCTCGCCGCCGGGTACGACGCGGGCGTGCTCGAGACCGATCTCGGCTCGACGGCGGGCCTCGAGCCGCTGGACCGGTGGGTCCGGCACCACACGGGCGGGCTGATCGAGGAGTCCGCGGTCGAGCCCGACGCCGACTCGCGTCTCGCGCTCCAGAACGCGGCGCTGCTCGCGGCGCGCTGGTCGTCGCCGTTCGAGGAGCAGGCGACCCGTCCGGACTCGTTCGTCCTCGCGGACGGGACCGAGGTCGACGCCGAGGCGATGCACCAGGAGCACGACTGGCGGTACGCCGAGGTGGACGGGTGGCAGGCCGTCCGGCTCCCGTACACCGAGGGCTTCCACGCCGACGTCGTGCTCCCACCGGACGGCGTCGACCCGGCGACGCTCGCGCCCGAGACGGGCGCCGCCCTGCGTGAGGCGCTCGACTCCGCACGGCGCCGCAGCGTCGCGCTCACCCTCCCGACGCTCGACGTCGACGCCGCGGCACCGCTCGACCTGGCGCCCGCGCTCACCTCGGCCGGGCTCGGCGGCCTGCTGGACGAGCCGGACCTGACCGGCATCAGCGACGAGCCCGGCCTCAGGGTGACGCAGGCGTGGCAGCAGGCCGTGCTGCGCGTGGACGAGGACGGCACCGTCGCGGCGGCGGTGACCGAGGTCGTCGGCGGCGTCGAGTCCGCGCCGATGGTCGAGGACGTCGTCGAGCTGCGTGTCGACCGGCCGTACGTGTTCTCCGTGTCGCACACGGACACCGGGTGGCCGCTCTTCACCGCCGCGATCCGCGACCCCCGCCACTGACGAGAGGACGGCGAGAGCACCATGGCTCCGCAGACGAGCAGAGTCCGGACCGGCGCGGCAGTCGCAGCGGCGGCAGCCGTCGTCGGGCTGGTCGCCGCGTGCGCGACCGGTGTCCCGGCCGGACCGGACCTGCCCCTCGCGACGGCCGATGCGGCACGGCACGTCGTGGCGGTCTCCGAGGCGGACGCCACGCCCGACGTGGTCGGCGCGACCGAGGAGCTCGGCCTGACGATGCTCGACGCGGCCCCGCGCGAGGGCAACGTCGTCGTGTCGCCGGCGAGCGCCGTCGTCGCCCTGTCCATGCTCGCGGAGGGCGCGCGCGGCGAGACCGCCGCGTCGCTCGACGCCGCGCTCGGCGCGACCGGCCAGGACCGGACCGACGCCGTCAACGCCCTGCTCGCCGCGCTCCAGACCTACGACGGCGACCCCACCCTCGTGCAGAAGGACGAGCTCCCGAAGACCCCGCTCGTGCACGTCGCGAACCAGGTCGTGCTCGACGACCAGGCCCAGGTCCACGACACCTACCTCGAGGCGCTCGCGACCGGCTACGGCGCCGGGGTCCTGCACACGGACCTCGGGACGGCGTCGGGCATCGCCCCGCTGAGCGCCTGGGTCCGGTTCCACACGGGCGGGCTGATCGAGAAGAGCGCGATCGAACCGGACACAGGCCTCCGCCTCGTGCTCCAGAACGCCGTGCTCTTCGCCGCGCGGTGGGAAGCACCGTTCGACGAGGGCGAGACCCGGCCCTCGCCCTTCGTGCTCCCGACCGGTGAGGGGGTGGACGTCGAGTCGCTGTCGCTCACCGAGTCGTGGGCGTACGCGGAGCACGACGGCTGGCGCGGGCTGCGCCTCCCCTACGTCGACGGGTTCCACGCGGACGTCGTCCTGCCTCCGGAGGGGACCGACCCCGCGACGATCACGCCGACACGCACGGCTGCGCTGCGCGAGGCCCTCGACTCCGCGGCACCGCAGCGGGTTGCGCTGACGATGCCGACCCTCGACATCCCCGTCGAGCGCGCGACGGACCTGCGCCCCGCGCTCGCCGCCGCCGGTCTGGGCGGGCTGTTCGACCCCGTCGACCCTCCGGACCTCGGCGGCATCAGCGACGAAGACCTGTTCGTGTCGCAGGCGAAGCAGCAGGCGATGCTCCAGGTCGACGCCGAGGGCACCGTCGCGGCGGCCGTGACGGAGCTCGGCGCGCAGGCGATGTCGTCGGAGGCGGAGGTCGTCCCGCTCAGCTTCCGCGTCGACCGCCCCTATCTCTTCTCGGTCTCCCACACCGACACCGGCTGGCAGCTCTTCACCGCCGCGATCCGCGACCCCCGCCACTGACTCCCCCGGCGAGCCCTCCGGTCCACCGAGGTAGACCCGTGGTCACCCGAGGTAGAGGCGTGGTCACGTGAGGTAGACCCGTGGTCACGTGAGGTAGAGCCCCGGTCCGCCGAGGTAGACCCGTGGTCACCATGCCCGACGGGGGTCGGGTCGCCGCCCGAGGTGGGCGGGTCGTCCGAGGCGGACCCTCGGGCACAGCGTGGCGGTCCCACGCGGACGACGCGGCGCGGACGGACCGGCACCGCAGGCAGTCCGCCCAGGCGAGCGAAGACCACGGCGAGACGAAGCCGGGTCGGGGTGGGTGGTGGTGCCGCGTCGTGGTCGGGCCTGGCGGGAGCGCCGCGAGGAACGAGCGGCGCGGATGGTAGACGCGGCACCACCACCCACCCCGACCACCCAGGGCGACCACGCGCCGTCGGGCGCAGGAACCACGCCTCTACCTCGGGTGACCACGCCTCTACCTCGGCGGACCGGGGCTCTACCTCGGCGGAACGGGGCTGGTCTTGCTCGCGGGGCCAGCGGTCCAGGGCCCTGTCTCGACGAACCGGGCGCATCGGGTGCTTGCGGCATCTCTTGACGCGTCCTTCACCCGGCAGTAGCGTTCTTGCGTGTTGATGCAAGAAATCAACACTCCGTTGTGCGGTGCGGCACAGCGGGTCCGCAATTCTCGAAGGTACTGACCCGAGCCACCCGGCCCTGGCCGGACGTGCGCCGTGGCCCGTCCTCCGAACCGGGCGTCCGGTCCGGTGCGAGGTCGCGCGCGGCGCGGCCTGACGCCCGTCGACGACGACGGGAGATCGAGGACATCGATGAGACATCGACCCAGCACGTCGAACCGCACACCCGCCGGGGCGCCGACGCGCCGGCTCCGCACCCTCGCCGCCACGGCGACGGCGACGGCCCTGCTCGTCCCGCTCGGCCTGACGACCACGGCCACGGCTGCGCCCACGGTGCTGTCCGCCGGGAAGTCGACGGCCGCGAGCAGCAACAACTCGCCGTACCTGTCCGGCAACCTCACCGACGGCAACCAGGGCACCTACTGGGAGTCGACCAACAACACGTTCCCGCAGTGGGCGCAGGTCGACCTGGGCGCGGCCGCCACGGTCGAGGACCTCGTGCTCAAGCTGCCCGCGGGCTGGGAGACGCGCAGCCAGACCCTCAGCGTGCAGTCCAGCACCGACGGCTCGACCTTCTCCACGATCAAGGCGTCGCAGGCGTACGCGTTCGACCCCGCGTCGGGGAACACCGTGACGGTCGACGTGCCGGACACGTCCGCCCGCTACGTGCGCGTGCAGATCACCGCGAACACGGGCTGGCCCGCGGGCCAGCTCTCCGAGCTCGAGGTGCGCGGCACCGCCGGCAGCACCGATCCCGGTGGCCCCGGTGACCCGGAGCCCCCGACCGGCACCAACCTCGCGCTGAACAAGCCGATCGAGGGGTCCTCGACGGAGTGGCAGTTCGTGGCGAGGAACGCGAACGACGACAGCACGTCGACCTACTGGGAGGGCGCGGGCGGCCAGTACCCCAGCACGCTCACGGTCTCGCTCGACGCCGCGGCCCAGCTCACGGACGTCGTCGTCAAGCTCCCGCCGGCGTCCGTGTGGGGCCCGCGCACCCAGACGTTCGAGGTCCAGGGTCGCGCGACCGCGACCGGCGCCTGGCAGACCCTCAAGCCGTCGGCGGGCTACGCGTTCTCCCCGGCCACGGGCAACACCGTCACGATCCCGGTCACGGGAACGGCCAAGGACGTGCGCCTGCGGTTCACCGGGAACACCGGCTCCGGCAACGGCCAGGTCGCCGAGCTCCAGGTGTTCGGCACCGCCGCCCCCAACCCCGACCTCGTCGTCACGAGCGTCACCGCGACCCCCGCGTCGCCGCTCGAGTCACAGGCGATCACGCTGTCGGCCGTCGTGAAGAACATCGGCACGCAGGCGTCCGCCGCGACCGACGTCGCGTTCACGCTGAACGGCCAGACCGTCGCGACGAAGCCGGTCGGCGGCCTCGCGGCCGGCGCCCAGGCGACCGTCACCGCCGACGTCGGCGCGCGGCCTGCCGCGAGCTACACGATCGGCGCGGTCGCCGACGCGGGCGGCACAATCGCGGAGCAGAACGAGGGCAACAACGCCTACGCGAACCCGACCCCGCTCGTCGTCACGGCCGTCCCGAGCTCGGACCTCGTCCCGACGCTCACGTGGTCGCCCAGCAACCCGTCCGCGGGCGGCACGGTGACGTTCTCCGCGACGATCGCCAACCAGGGCAACGTCGCGACCTCCACGGCCGCGCACGGGCTCACCGTGACCGTGACCAACAAGGCGACGGGCGCCGTCGTGCGCACCCTCACCGGCTCCGCGAGCGGCGCGATCGCCGCGGGCGCGAGCAGCGCGAGCGTCGACCTCGGCACGTGGACCGCCGCGAACGGCAACTACGACGTGAAGGTCGTCGCCGCGCCGGACTCGACCGAGGTCGCCGCGAAGCAGGCCAACAACACCGCCACGCGACCGCTCTTCGTCGGGCGCGGCGCGAACCTCCCGTTCGACACGTACGAGGCGGAAGACGGTGTCACGGGCGGCGGCGCGACCGTGCTGGCGCCCAACCGCGTCGTCGGCGACCTCGCGGGCGAGGCGTCCGGCCGTCGGGCGGTCACGCTCAACCAGACCGGCGCGTACGTCGAGTGGACCACCAAGGCCCCGACGAACACGCTCCTGACCCGCTTCTCCATCCCCGACTCGGCGGGTGGCGGCGGGACGAACGCGACCCTCGCGATCTACGTGGACGGCCAGTTCCTCAAGAACATCGACCTCACCTCGCGGTACGCGTGGCTCTACGGCAACGAGACCAACCCGGGCAACCAGCCGGGCCAGGGCGCGCCGCGCCACGTCTACGACGAGGCGAGCACGCTGCTCGGCACGACCGTCCCGGCAGGCTCGACGATCCGCCTCCAGAAGACCGCGCAGAACACGTCGCAGTACGCGATCGACTTCGTGGACCTCGAGCTCGCGACGCCGCAGGCGAACCCGAACCCCGCGCAGTACACCCAGCCTGCGGGCTTCACGCACCAGGACGTCCAGGCCGCCCTCGACAAGGTCCGCATGGACTCCACGGGCACGCTCAAGGGCGTCTACCTGCCCGCGGGCGACTACCAGACGTCCAGCAAGTTCCAGGTCTACGGCAAGGGGGTCGACGTCGTCGGCGCCGGGCCGTGGTTCACGCGGTTCTTCGCGCCGCAGGGCCAGGAGAACACCGACGTCGGCTTCCGCGCCGAGGCGAGCGCGAACGGCTCGACGTTCCGCGACTTCGCCTACTTCGGCAACTACACGTCGCGCATCGACGGCCCGGGCAAGGTGTTCGACTTCGCCAACGTGAAGAACATGACGATCGACAACATCTGGGTCGAGCACATGATCTGCATGTTCTGGGCCTCCAACATGGACGACTCGGAGGTCACGAACTCCCGCATCCGCAACACGTTCGCGGACGCGATCAACATGACCAACGGCAGCGCGAACAACCACGTGCACAACAACCAGGCGCGCGGTACCGGCGACGACTCGTTCGCGCTCTTCGCGGCCACCGACAACGGCGGCAGCGGGCAGCGCGGCAACGTGTTCGAGAACCTCACGTCGACCAACACGTGGCGTGCGGCGGGCCTCGCGGTCTACGGCGGCCAGGACAACACGTTCCGCAACATCTACATCGCGGACACCCTCGTCTACTCGGGCGTCACGATCAGCTCGCTCGACTTCGGGTACCCGATGGAGGGCTTCGGCCCGGCGCCCACCGTGTTCGACGGACTCACCGTCGTCCGCTCGGGCGGACACTTCTGGGGAGACCAGGTGTTCGGGGCCGTGTGGATGTTCTCGGCGTCCAAGGCGTTCGGGAACATCCAGGTGAACAACCTCGACGTCATCGACCCGACGTACTCCGGGATCATGTTCCAGACGAACTACGTCGGGGGCCAGCCGCAGAACACGTTCCAGAACCCGACCTTCACCAACGTGACCATCACGGGGGCGAAGAAGAGCGGCGACCGGTACGACGCCAAGTCGGGCTACGGCATCTGGGCCAACCCGATGCCGGAGGCCGGCCAGGGCCCGGCGGTCGGCACGGCGACGTTCACCAACCTCACGTTCTCGGGCAACTTCCGGGACATCGAGAACACGACGTCGACCTTCACGATCACGCGCAACTGAGCACGTCCGCGCTCGACGCCGCAGCCCGCCCTCACGGGGCGGGCTGCGGTGCGCGCGCCGCGCCCAGGCCGGTCGACGGCGCGTCGGCACCGAACCGCCACCGCATCGCCGTGTGCTCGGCGCCGCGCGCGTACGCGAAGACGACGTCCGGCCGCACGGCGAACACGTACGCCTCCCCACCCCCGTCCGCGGTGTCCCAGAACGCGCCGTCGCGGACCTCGAAGTGCCAGTCGTACTTGCAGCGCCACCGCTCCGCGAGGCGGTGCAGCATCGCGTCGTCGGTGACGCGCGCCGCGTCACCCTCCACCACGACGTCCATGCCCTCCTCGAACCGGTTCGCGCCGGTCGTGAGGACGACGTGCGCGTTCGCCGCGAGGTTGCGCGCCTTCCGCTCGTCGCGGCCCGTGCAGAAGAACAGAGCGCCGTCGGCCGTCACGGTGAGCAGCGGCGTGACGTGCGGACGCCCGTCGGGCCGGACCGTGGACACCCACGACACCTCCGCGCGCTCGAGCGCCTCCCGGACGGCGGACCACGGCACCCGTGGCGCCTCCGGCGTGCTGTAGGCGGCGAGCAGGTCGCCGTGGTCGGCGGTCGGGGCAGGCGTCTCGGTCATGGGTTGCTCCTGTCGAGGCTCGTCGGACGTCGGGGTCGACCCGGGCGGCGCCCGGAACTCATCGGTGCCCGGCCCGCGGGACGGCCGCGTCGGGACGGTGCGCCGTCACCGGGATGTGACACAGTGGGCAGCAGCCCCCGACGTCGACCGGAGACCGCCGCGCCCTCATGACCTCGACCCCGACCGAGCACGCCGTGACCCAGCGACCGCACCGGGCGGCCCGGATCGAGGACCGGTGGCGCGCCGTCGTCTCCCGCTTCCAGAAGGCGCGGGGGTGGCGCCCCCGCGTCGAGCCGTTCGCGGGGTACGGCACCCCCCGGCGCGTGCGCGTGCTCGCGCGCGTGCTCCTCGCGAGCCCCGCGTTCGACCCCGCCCTGCACGAGCGCGAGTCCGCCGACCGGCGCGGCTGGCGCTACTTCTTCACCGCCCCCGCCCCGCGCGAGGAGGTCCGCGTGCACGTGGGCGACGCGACGGTCGACCTCGTGTCCGACCGCAGCGGCTACCTCGACGCGACGATCGACGTCGCGCTCGGCCCGGGATGGCACGACGTGACGTTCCGCCCGTCCTCGGGCGCGATCGCGAAGGGCCGCGTGCTCGTCGTGGCCGACGGGCGCCGGCTCGGCGTCGTGTCCGACATCGACGACACCGCGATGGTGACCGCCGTCCCGCGCCCCCTCATCGCCGCGTGGAACACGTTCGTCCGGCACTCGAGCGCGCGCGTCCCCGTGCCGGGCATGGCCGCGCTCTACCGCGGGATCGCGACGGAGCGCCCCGGCACCCCGTTCGTCTACCTGTCGACCGGCGCGTGGAACACCGCCGCGAACCTGCGCCGGTTCCTCCAGCGGCACGGGTTCCCGCCCGGCCCGCTCCTGCTCACCGACTGGGGCCCGACGAACACCGGCTGGTTCCGCAGCGGCCAGGAGCACAAGGACACCTCGCTCGACCGCCTCTTCCGCGAGCTGCCCGACGTCGACTGGCTGCTCGTGGGCGACGACGGCCAGCACGACCCCGAGATCTACGCGCGCGCCGCGCGGCTGCACCCTGACCACGTCGCCGCCGTCGCGATCCGCGAGCTGACTCCCGCGCAGCAGGTCCTCGCCCACGGCTCGCCGCTGCCCACGCCGGGCAGCCTCCCGGGCGAGGTCGGCCCCGGTGTCCCGACGGCGTTCGGCCCTGACGGCGACGCGCTCACCCGTGCCCTCGCCCGAGCCCTGCGCCGCTGAGAGCCGGACGGGGACGACGTGCTCGACCCGCTCCGCCGGGAGGCCGACGCCACACCGTGTCGCCTCGGCGCGCCGGGATGCTGCGCGTCGTCGCGGGTGGTTGCCTGAGGGAATGACGACGCCCGAGCTGCCCTTCCCCACGCCCGAGCCCGAACCCGAGCAGCCACGGCGGACCTGGCCGTGGATCGTGCTCACGATCGTCGCGGTCCTGGTGATCGCCCTGGTCGTGTGGCTCGTCAACCGTCCGACGCAGGACGCTCCCGCGGCGGAGACCCCGACCGCGACGGAGTCCCCGAACCCGTCGCCGACGGACACGGGCACGCCGACCGACGACACGTCGTCGCCCGCCGCCGAGGGGTGCCCCGCGGCAGGCGACGGCGTCCCCGCGGGCGCGGGCACGCACGAGATCGTCGACGTCGACGGCGACGGCCGCCCGGACACCGCGTGGCTGACCGGCGGCGCGGACCGCGCGTTCGGGATCACGACGGCGTCGGGCGCGACGTTCTCCGCGCCGATCGAGTCCGCGAGCCCGGTCGCGGCGAGCGCGATCGTCCAGCTCGTCGCCGCGGGCGACGCGACGGCCCCGATCGCGCTCGTCGACACGGGCCGCGAGGTCCTGCTGTTCTCCGCCGCCGACTGCGCCGTCACGCCGACGCAGAACGCCCAGGGCGAGCAGTACACGTTCGACAAGGGCTTCACCGGGTTCGGCACGGGCGTCGGCTGCACCGAGGTCGACGGGGAGCTGCACCTCGCGGGCCTGAACGCCGTGTCCGACGACGGCACGTCCTTCACCGTGTCGCGCACCTTCGTCGACCTCGACACGGGCGCGAAGACCGCCACGAACGGCGAGGAGGAGACGGTCGCCCAGGACGCCGCCCCGGACGACCCGGTGGTCACGACCGCCCAGGAGACCACCTGCGGCACCCTGGTAGCGGGCCAAGACGGCCCGGTAGAACCCCAGTAGCCCGCCGAGCACGACGTTGCTGTCGTTATCGGGCTGATAACGACAGCACTGTCGTGCTCGACGGCGAGCGGCGTCGTGGTCGGCGGGGGTGGGTCGGCGCGCCTGCGGAGGTCTATCCCCGGCCGCAGGCGCGGCAGGTGCCGCGGCGGCGGAGCCAGTAGGCGTAGGTGGCCGCGCCGAGGGCGAGGGACCACAGCGGCCACAGGAACATCGGGCCGACGGCGCCCCACGAGTCCGCGGTGAGCGCCAGGCGGCTCTCGCCGAGGCCGAGGACGATGAGCGAGAGCCCCGCGGGGAGGACCGCGACCGCCACGATCGTCGCGGGGACCACGGCCAGCCCGACCGGGACCCGCCGGCCCGCGAGCCCGACCATCCACCGGGGGAAGACCTCGCCCCAGCGCTGGAAGAGTCCGAGCGTGAGCACCGCGCCGACGAGCGCGAAGCCGCCCAGCCCGAGCGCCGCGACCCACCCGTCGTCCCCGGCGAGCTGCGCGACGTCGTCGGGCGAGAAGCCGAGCGGGATGCCGAGGACCCACGCGATGCGCGTCACCGCGTAGAGGGCGGGGACCGCAGCGGCGACGAGCGCGGCCGTCCGGCCCCAGCGGGCCGCGGCGGCGGGCGTCGTCCAGGCGGGGTCGTGGCCGTCGTGGCGGCGCCCGCACGACGCGCACGCACCGACCCCACGGCGCACGAACCGCCACGTCGAGGCGACGAGCAGCGCGCCGCCGGCCAGGAGCGCGAGCTGCGTGAGCGGGCCCGCGCCGACGAAGTCCTCGAAGGCCGCCCGCATCACGGGGTCGAACGGCGCCATGACGAGCGTGACCGGCAGGTACCCGAGACGCGCCAGGATGGACGCGTCGGTGAGCGCGAGCACCCCGGCCGAGACGACCGCGGTGGCCGCGACCGTCAGCGCGCGGTCGGCCCGGGCGACGGGGCCGTGCCGGGCCCCGAGCCACGCCCGCAGCGCGGTCGCCGCGCCGACGAGCGCGAGGACCGCGACCCAGGGCGTGAGCGTCGCGCCCGCGACCTCGCTCAGGGCGCCGAACGACAGGTCGTTCGCGTCACCCACCGCGAGCGTGCCACCGGTCAGGGTGACGACGAGGGCCACGACTCCCCCGACCGCCCACCACGCCGCGGCGGTCGGGGCGATCCATCGGCCACGGGCGGCGTGCGCCCCGGGACCGGGCGGCGCGCCGACGCGGGACCCGACGACGACCGTGCGCGGGCCGGAAGGTGCAGCAGAGGACGGGGACGGGGTTCGTGTGCTCATGACTCGACCCTCGCGTCCGCCGTCGCGCGCCGGATCCCCCGTGGCGACGACGCCGCTCCCCCGTGCGGGGGAACGCTCGCGGCGGTCAGCCCGCCCGGACGAAGCCCGACTCGTAGGCGCGCACGACGGCCTGCGTGCGGTCGCGCACGCCGAGCTTGGCGAGCACGTTGCCGACGTGCGTGCGCACCGTCTCGACGCCGAGGTAGAGCTCGCCCGCGATCTCCGCGTTCGAGAGGCCCTGCGCGACGAGCCGCAGCACCTCGCCCTCCCGCTCCGTGAGATGTGCGGCGCGCAGCTCGTCGCCCGCGGGCGGTCGCGCCGTCGCGAGCCGCCGCACGGCGTCGGGGAACAGGAGCGACTCGCCCCGCGCGACGACGCGGACCGCCTGCGCGACCTCCTCGGGCCGCGCGCGCTTGAGCAGGAACCCGTGCGCGCCCGCGCGCAGCGCGTCGAGCACGTGGTCGTCGTTCTCGAACGTCGTGAGGACCAGCACGCGCGGCGCGTCGTCGCGCGCGAGGAGGGCGCGCGTCGCCGCGATCCCGTCGACGCGCGGCATGCGCACGTCCATGAGCACGACGTCGGGTCGCGCCCGCGCGACGACGCCCGGCACCTCCGCGCCGTCGCCCGCCTCGCCGACGACCTCGAGATCCGGCTCCGCGCCGAGGACGACGCGCAGCCCCGCGCGCACCAGGGGCTCGTCGTCCACGAGCACCACGCGCGTCGTCCCGTCGGTCATCCGCCCGATCCTGCCAGCGGGAACGTCGCGCGCACGACCCACGCGCCGGCGTCGGGCGCCGGACCCGCCGACACCTCGCCGCGCAGCAGGTGGGTCCGCTCGCGCATGCCCGCGAGACCGCGACGCTCGCGGCCGGGGTCGTCGGGTGCCCGACGGCGCGTGCCCGGTCCGAGCGCGTTGCGCACCTCGACGACGAGCGCGCTGCCCGGACCCCGCGCCACCGCGACGGCGACCGGCTCGCCGGGCGCGTGGCGGAGCGCGTTCGTGAGCGCCTCCTGCACGACCCGGTACGCCTCCTGCGACACCGCGCGCGGGACGTCGGGCAGCAGGACCTCGTCCTGCGCGAGGTGCACGTCGACGCCCGTGCGGCGCGCGTCGTCGAGCAGGGCGTCGAGGTCGGCGAGCGTGCGCGCCGGGCTGCGCACGGGCGCGCCGCCACGCGTGGCCGCGGCGGCGTCCGCGCGGAGCAGGCCGAGCACGTGGTCGAGGTCCGCCATGGCGGTGCGGCCCGTCTCCTCGATCGCGGCGAGCGCGGCACGCGCGGCGACCGGGTCGCGGTCGAGGAGGCGGGCGGCCGCGGCGGCCTGGAGGGTCGTGACGGTCAGCGCGTGGCCGACCGAGTCGTGCAGCTCGCGCGCGAGCCGGCCCCGCTCGGCGGCGCGGTCGGCCGCCGCCTCGAGCTCCGCGATGCGCTCCGTCTGGTCGGGGCCGAGGAGCGGGAGCGCCGCCTGACGCAGCACGGCGCGCGCGAGCGCGACGGCGTACGGGACGGCGAGCAGCGCGAGCACCGCGGTGACCAGCCACGCCCACGGGGGCAGCGCCTCCCACGGGCGCCAGTCGGCGAGGAGCACCGGCTCCACGCCCGTCGCGGAGAGGACGAGCTGGGTCGCCACCGGGACGAGGAACAGCACCACGACCAGCACCGCGGCGCCGAGCGCGAGGTGGAGCCCGTACCAGGCGGCGGCGCGCCAGCGCGTGGCCGCGCCCGGCGGCGGGGCGCCCGGCGCCGGCTGGGGCACGGCCACGTCGAGGAACGTCCGCACCGCCGCGATCTCGAGCGCGCGGACGGGGGCGAGGAACGGCGGCGTGCTCACGAGGACCGCCGAGACGAGCGCGAGGACGACCGTCGCGACGCGCGGCGTCTGCAACGAGGCGAACATCTGCACGAACCCGGCGACCAGCGTCACGTACGCGCCGGCGACCACGCCGCCGACCACGAGGTAGACCCCGGCCCGCACCGTGGCCGCGCTGCGCAGCGGCGCGACGACGCGCTCCCACCCGGCCTGCCCCGGCGCGGGCGCCGCACGGGTCGTGCGGGCGTCGTCGGGCGTCATGCCCCCAGTCTCGCGGGACGGCGCGGGGAGCGCCTCCCCCGGCCGGGGGAACGTGGCACCCTCCTGCGGCCCTCCCCGCGTGCCGCGCACGTCCCCCGCGCGGTCCCGCCCCGCCGCTGGTCCAATGGGCCCATGATCGGCTTCTGGTGGGGTCTCGTCGGGGCGTCGTCGCTGCTCCTGGGTGCCGCGCTGGTCTTCTGGCGACCGCCCGGACAGCGGCTCGTCGGGCTCATCATGGCGTTCGGGTCGGGCGTCCTCATCAGCGCCGTCGCGTACGACCTCGTGGAGGACGCGTCCACGCACGCGAGCGGGCTCGTGCTGCTCGCGGGCCTCGCGGGCGGGGCGCTCACGTTCTTCGTCGGCGACCGCATCATCGACCGGATGGGCGGCGAGGGCCGCAAGCGGTCCACGGGAGTCCAGGCCGAGTCCGTCCAGGCGGCGGGCGGGACCGGCGG
The DNA here is from genome assembly GCF_051844275.1 of Cellulosimicrobium sp. CpK407. Lineage (NCBI taxonomy): Bacteria > Bacillati > Actinomycetota > Actinomycetes > Micrococcales > Promicromonosporaceae > Cellulosimicrobium > Cellulosimicrobium sp. CpK407. Next base: position 37,252 of record NZ_JBGNYC010000009.1, on the reverse strand, counting down.
CGCGGCGATCGCGCTCGGCACGGTGCTCGACGGCATCCCCGAGTCCGTGGTGCTCGGCGCGACCCTCATCGGGGGCGGCGGCGTGAGCGTCGCGATGCTCGCCGCCGTGTTCGTCTCGAACCTGCCCGAGGCGATGTCCGCGACGTCGGGACTGCTCAAGGCGGGCACGAAGCCGTCGCGGCTCTGGGTGCTGTGGGGGTCGACGACCCTGGTCTCGGCGCTCGCAGCCGGGATCGGCTACGTCGCGCTCGACGGCGCGTCGCCCGCGGTCGTGGCGATCACGCAGGCGTTCGCCGCGGGGGCGCTGCTCACCATGCTCGTCGACACGATGATCCCCGAGGCGACGGAGTTCGGCGGCCCGGTCACCGGGCTCGTCACGGTGCTGGGTTTCGCGACGGCGTTCGGGCTGAGCTCGCTCTGAGCCTCAGGCCGCGAGGTCCTGGCCGCTCATGCGGTGGATCGACGCCATGACCTCGTCCGTGAGCTCGCGCCGCGCCTGCGCGGGCTTGGTGCCGGCCGTGATCTGACGCTGCGGGTCGATCGGCTTGCCGAAGTGCACCTCGACGCGGTGCAGGCGCGGGATCCGCTTGCCGATGGGCTGCACCTTGTCCGTGCCGCGCACCGCCACGGGGACGACCGGCGCGTGCCCGGCGAGCGCGAGCCACGCGACGCCCGTGCGGCCCGGGTGGAGCTTGCCGTCGCGCGAGCGCGTGCCCTCGGGGTAGATGCCGAACGCGCCGCCGCGCTGCAGCACCTCGAGCGCGTCCTCGAGCGAGCGCTGCCCCGCCCGCGGGTCGTCGCGCTGGACGGGGATCATGCCGATCGTCGTGAAGAACCAGCGCGACAGCCGGCCCTTGAGCCCGCGGCCCGTGAAGTACTCGGCCTTCGCGAGGAACGTGACGTGCCGCGGCGCGACGATCGGGATGAGGATCGAGTCGATGAACGACAGGTGGTTGCTCGCGAGGATGACCGCCCCGTTGCGCGGGATGTTGTTGCGTCCGGTCACCTGTGGCCGCAGCAGCACGTAGGCGAGCAGCGACAGGATGAGCCTCAGGACGCGGTAGGTCATCCGTTCATTGTGCACCGTCGTCGGCGCACGTCCGTGCACGCTGCGTTCGACGCCGGCGTTCCCGCAGGTCGTCCGACGTCACCTCCGGTTCATGCGTCGCCGCGCGCCCCCGCCGACGCCACGCGGCGCGCGCGGCCGCCGCGCGTCACCGCGTAGAGCGCCAGGATGACGACCACGAGACCGGCCGTGGACAGGAGCTGGGCGCGCGCGGCGTCGTCGGTCAGCATGAGGACGGCCAGCGCCGCGAGCCCGGCGAGCACGGCCCACGTGAGCCACGGGAAGCCCCACATGCGCAGCGTCATGGGCTCGCCCGACGCGCGCGCCTGCGCCTCGATCCGACGGCGCAGCCGGAGCTGCGACACCGCCACGAGGACCCACACGACGAGCAGCGCCGCGCCCACGGCGTTGAGCAGGATGCCGAGCAGCGCCTCGGGCAGGAGCCAGTTGAGCCCCACCGCGACGAGCGCGAAGAACACCGAGACGAGCACGGACACCCACGGGACGTCGCGACGTGACACGCGCCGCAGGGCCCGCGGGCCGTCGCCGCGCCCGGCGAGCGAGTACGCCATGCGGGACGTGCCGTAGACGTTCGCGTTGAACGCGGACAGCAGCGCGACGACCACGACGACCTCCATGACGCGGGCCGCGCCCGGCAGCCCCGCGAGGTCGAGCACCGCGACGAACGGGCTCTCGGCGAGCAGCGGCGAGTCCCACGGCAGGACGAGCACCATGATCGCGACCGAGCCCAGGTAGAAGACGAGGATCCGCCACACGATGCTGCGGGTCGCGCGCGCGACGGCCGTGCGCGGCTCGCGCGCCTCCGCCGCGGCGATCGTGACGATCTCGATGCCGCCGAACGCGAAGACGACGACGAGCAGCCCCGCGGCGATCCCGCCCCACCCCTCCGGCGCGAAGCCGCCGTGGCCCAGGAGGTTCGACGTGCCGACCGGGTCGGTCCCGGGCAGCAGCCCGAGGACCAGCAGGACGCCGACGACGAGGAACCCGACGATCGCCGCGACCTTGACGAACGCGAACCAGAACTCGAGCTCGCCGAACTGCCGGACGCCCCACAGGTTGATCACGGCGAACACGACGACCACGACGAGCGCGACGCCCCACTGCGGCACGTCCGGGTACCAGCCGGTGACGATGCGCGCGGCGCCCGTGATCTCGGCGCCGAGCACCATGACGAGCATGAACCAGTAGAGCCAGCCGAGCAGGAACCCGGCCCACGGCCCGAGCGCCTCCTCCGCGTACACGGAGAACGACCCGCTCGCGGGCCGCGCGCTCGCCATCTCCGCGAGCATCCGCATGACGAGGATGACGACGACGCCCGCGATCGCGTACGACACGAGGACGGCGGGACCGGCGGTCGCGATCCCGACGCCCGAGCCGAGGAACAGCCCCGCGCCGATCGCGGAGCCCAGCCCCATCATCGTCAGGTGCCGCGTCCGCAGCCCGGTCCCGAGGTGGTCGGCGGAGGTCGCGGACCCGGTGGTGCCGCCGGACGCCGACGGGGGCTCCGAGGGGGACGGGTGCCCGGTCGGTGCCGAGGGTTCGGGCATGGGGCTGCTCATGGTGCGGTCCTGCGGTCGGGTCCCGGTCGCCGTGCTCGACGCCGACCCACGACGCTACACGGCCCGACGCCACCCTCTGCCCGTGGCCCCACCCGGGCACCCCGGCCGCTCCGCGCACGACGGCGCCCCGCACCCGGCGCGAGGGGGTCGCTCGGGTGCGGGGCGGCGTCGGGCACGACGCTGTGCCTGCGCCTACGGGGTCGCGGTCCGCGGGAGCGGCGCGACGGCGTGGTGCCGCGGTGCGGCGCTCCCGCCGCCGGTCGCCTCGGCGGGCGGTGCTGGCTGCGGCGCGGCGGCGGTGCTCCCATCGGCCGGTCGGCCGTCGCGGTCCTGGCCGTCGCTCGGGGCGACCGGGTTCACCGGCTCGGGAGGCGTCGCGTCGCCGGCCACGGGTCGCCGGGTCGAGCCGTTGATGACGCCGTCGTCCTCGAGGTCGTCGAGGTCGTCCTCGTCCACCGCGCTCGCCCCGTGCTCCGCGCCCGCGGCGAACACGGACGGGTCGGGCGGGTTGCCGAGCTTGACGTGGTTGAAGAGCAGGTTGAGCAGGATCGCCATGACCGCGGCGGAGCTGATGCCCGAGTGGAAGATGATGCCGAACCACGTGGGGAACTGGTCGTAGAAGTCGGGCTTGGCGATGGGGATCATGCCGAACGAGATCGACGCCGCCACGATGATGAGGTTCATCGGCCGGGAGTAGTCGACCTTCGCGAGCGTGCGGATGCCGGACGCGGCCACCGAGCCGAACAGCACGACGCCCGCACCGCCGAGGACCGGCGTCGGGACGGCGGCCACGACGCGGCCCAGGACCGGCAGCAGGCCGAGGACCACGAGGATCGCGCCGCCCGCCGCCACGACGAACCGCGACTTCACGCCCGTGATGGCCACGAGCCCGACGTTCTGCGCGAACGCCGACTGCGTGAACGATCCGAAGAACGGCGAGACGACGGACGACGCCATGTCGGCGCGCAGGCCGTTCGCGATGCGCTTGCGGTCCACCTTGGTGCCGACGATCTCGCCCACGGCGATGATGTCCGCCGTCGTCTCGGTGAGGGTCACGAGGATGACGATGAGCATCGAGATGATCGCGGCGATCTCGAACGTCGGGGCGCCGAAGCCGAGGAACGACGGGAACGCGGCGACCGGGCCGTCGCCGACGCCGGAGAAGTCCGCCTTGCCGAGCGCGAGCGCGATGAGCGTGCCGACGACGATCGCGATGAGGATGGACAGGCGCGAGATCGTCCCGCTGCCGACCTTCGACAGCAGGATGACGATCGCGAACGTCAGCGCGGCGAGGCCGATGTTGCTCACCGAGCCGTAGTCGGGCGCGCTCGCGTTGCCGCCCATGGCCCAGTTCGCGGCGACGGGCATGAGCGTCAGACCGATCGTCGTGATGACGACGCCCGTGACCACGGGCGGGAAGAACCGGATGATCTGCGCGAAGAACGGCGTGATGAGCAGACCGACCGCCGAGGCGACGAGCACCGCGCCCAGGACGCCCGGGATCCCTCCCCCGCCGTTGACGATCGCGACCATCGTGGACACGCCCGCGAACGACACGCCCTGCACGAGCGGGAGCTGCGACCCGAAGAACGGGATGCCGAGCGTCTGCAGGATCGTCGCGAGGCCGCCCATGAAGAGGGACGCCGCGACGAGCGTCCCGATCTCGGCCCCGGTCAGCCCGGCGGCGCCGCCCACGATGAGCGGCGGGGCGATGATGCCGCCGTACATCGTGAGCACGTGCTGGAACCCGTACCCGAACGTCGACCCGATGGCCAGCCGCTCGTCCTCGGGGCGTACCGGACGACGTTCGGCGCCGTCCGTGGCCCTCGTGGCTCGCGCGTTCATAGCGGACCTCCTCGTCAGCTATCGTTCCGCTTGGCGGAAAACTACTTCCACTATTCGAACGCCAAGTGTGACGTGTGTCAAGTCCCTCCCGGCAACTCGCGCGTGGCCTGCGGTGACGGCCCTCGGTCGCCGGCCGCACCACAGCACTGGCACCTGCCCGCCCGGCTCCGTAGCCTCCAGCCGTGACCGCCACGCTCCGCCCCTACCGCCCCACGGACCTCGACGCCGTCGTCGACCTGTCGCTGCGCGCGTGGGAGGACGCCTTCGTCTCGTGGCGCGCGATCCTCGGCGAGCGCCTCTACGGGCTCGCCTACCCGGACTGGCGACGCAGCCAGGAGGCGGACGTGCGCGGCGCGTGCGAGAAGCACCCCACGACGACGCTCGTCGCAGAGCGGGCCGGCCAGGTCGTCGGGTTCGCCACCGTGGTGATCGGCGAGCCTCCTGCCGAGGGGGCCCGCACCGCCGACCTCGAGATCATCGCCGTCGACCCCGACGCTCAGGGCGACGGCATCGGGAGCCTCCTCGTGGACGCCGCCCTGCAGCTCATGCGCGACGCCGGGTGCGCGTACGCCAACGTCTGGACCGGCGGTGACCCGGGGCACGACGCCGCGCGCGCCCTCTACGAGTCGCGCGGCTTCACCGCCCTCCCCGTCGTCCACTACTACCGCGAGCTCTGAGCGGGGACGCCCCGGCCGGTGGCCGGGCACGTCCCCGCTCGGCCGCGGGTCAGCCCGCGACGAGGCGCCGGGCCGCGGCCGAGTGCTCGGCGACCAGGGCGCCGAGGTCGAGGTCCGGGATCGCGCCGTCGACCACGCGCCACTCGCCGCCGACCATGACGCGGTCCGCGCGGTCGGCCCCGCACAGCAGGAGCGCCGCCACCGGGTCGTGCGCGCCGGAGAAGCGCAGCTCGTCGAGGCGCCACAGCGCGAGGTCGGCCTGCTTCCCGACGGCGAGCACGCCGACGTCGTCCCGGCCCAGCACGCGCGCCGACCCGCGCGTGCCCCAGCCGAGCGCGCGCGTCACGGGGATGTCGGCGCCGTACCGGAGGCGCTGGAGGTAGAGCGCCTGCCGTGCCTCGAGGATCATCGTCGAGGCGTCGTTCGACGCCGAGCCGTCGACCCCGAGCCCGACGGGCGCGCCCGTGTCCTCGAGCTCCACGGCGCGCGCGATCCCGGACGCGAGGCGCATGTTCGACGTCGGGCAGTGCGCGACGCCGGTTCCCGCGGCCCCGAGGCGGCGCACCTCCTCGTCGTCGAAATGGATGCCGTGGCCGAGCCACGCGCGGTCCGTGAGCCATCCCACCGACTCGAGGTAGTCGACCGTGCGCATCCCGAAGCGATCGCGGCAGAAGTCCTCCTCGTCGATCGTCTCCGCGAGGTGCGTGTGCAGGCGGACGTCGAGGTCCTCCGCGAGCGCCGCGCTCTCGCGCATCGCGTCGGTGGTCACCGAGAACGGCGAGCACGGCGCGAGCGCGATCTGGACCTGCGCCCCGGCGCCGCGCTCGTGGTACCTCTCCACGAGGCGCTGCGAGTCGGCGAGGATCACGTCCAGGCTCTGCACGACCGACTGCGGCGGCAGACCGCCGTCGTCCTGGCCGAGCGTCATGGACCCGCGCGTGAGGGTCGCGCGCATCCCGAGCCGCTTCACCGCGGCGACCTGGAGGTCGATCGCGTCGTCGAGGCCGGCCGGGAAGACGTAGTGGTGGTCGGCGGCCGTCGTGCAGCCGGAGAGCAGCAGCTCGGCGAGCGCGACCGTCGTCGCGAGCTCGTGGTCGCGCGGGGTCAGGCGCGCCCACACCGGGTAGAGGCGCTGGAGCCAGGGGAAGAGCGGGGCGTCGGCGACCGGCCCCCAGGCGCGCGTGAGCGTCTGGTAGAAGTGGTGGTGCGTGTTGATCAGCCCGGGCGTGAGCACGTGCTGGGACGCGTCGAACGTCGCGTCGACCGGGGCGGACGGCTCCGCGCCCGCCGCGACGACCTCGGCGATCACGCCGTCCTCGACGACGACCCCGCCGCGCGCGTCCGGGGCGTCCGGGGAGTCGTCGGCGGTGAAGACGCCGAGCGGGTCACGGACCCAGGTGCGGGTGCCGGACGACGGGCTGGTCATGGTGCCTCCTGGTGGCTCGTCGCTCACCGGGGCGCGGCTCCGGCGCCACGGTGCGCCGGCTCAGTGGTCCTGTCTGCCGATCCAGGTGCCGCGGGATCCGCGGCTGGGCCGACCGTAGGCCGGGGCGCGACGCACCGTCAACCCCGACGGACGACGCCGCGGGCCTCCGCCGCGCGCGACCTGCGGCGCTGCGGGATCCTGGGACCCGCCGCCCGCCGACACCCGGAGAACCGCCCGTGAACGTCTACGCCCCGCTCGTCCCGGTGTTCGTCGTCGCGCTGCTGGCGCCGCTGCTCGCGGGGCTCATGCCGGTGCGGTCGCGCGTGCCGCAGGTCGTCGTGCTGCTGCTCGGCGGCATCCTCATCGGGCCGGCCGCGCTCGACCTCGCGACGCCCGACGACGTCACGCTCCTGTCCGACCTCGGCATGGGGTTCCTCTTCCTCCTTGCCGGGTACGAGCTCGAGCCGAACCTCCTGCGCGAGCGCGTGGGGCGACGTGCCGGGGCGGCGTGGCTGACGTCGCTCGTCGTCGGGGCGGCCCTCGTCCTCGCCGTCGTCGGCCACGACTCCCCGCACGCGGTCGCAGCGGGGGCGATCGCGCTCACGACCACCGCGCTGGGCGTCGTGCTCCCCATCCTGCGCGACGGCGGTCAGCTCGGCTCGCGACTCGGCCGCGCGGTGCTCGTGGTCGGGGCGGTGGGCGAGCTGGGACCGATCGTCGCGATGGCCGTTCTCCTCGGGACGCGCGAGAGCGGGGTCGCGGCGGTCCTGCTGGTCCTGTTCGCCGTCGTCGCGATCGCGCTGTCCGCGCTACCGGGGAGGCTGGGGCGCCTCAAGGCGCTCGGCGGCGACCGCCTCTTCAGCGCGGCGGAGCACGGGACCGGCCAGAGCACCCTGCGCCTCACCGTGCTGCTGCTCGTCGCGCTGCTCGCGCTCGCCGCGGGGCTCGGGTTCGACGCGGTGCTGGGCGCGTTCGTCGGCGGGATGGTGCTGCGCCGCTGGGCGCCCGGCGACGTCGAGGCGCTGGAGAAGAAGCTCGACGCGGTCGCGTGGGGCGTGTTCGTTCCGGTGTTCTTCGTCAGCTCCGGCATGGGCCTGGACATCGACTCCATCGTCGCGTCGCCGCTGCTGCCGCTGACGTTCTTCGCGCTCATGGTGATCGTGCGGGGCGGGCCGGTGCTGCTGTGGTTCCGGCGCGAGCTGCCGTCGGTCGAGCGCGTCCAGACCGCGCTCTACGCGGCGACCGCGCTGCCGCTGCTCGTCGCGCTCACCGAGATCGCGGTCGAGCAGGACGCGATGACGTCGCGCGTCGGCGCGGCGCTCGTCGGCGCGGGCGTGCTGTCCGTGATCGTGCTCCCGATGGTCGCGAGCCGGCTCGGCTCGCGCCCTACGGAGCCCGACGACGTCGCGGCCCCGCCGACGGGAGAACGCGGCGCCGGATGACCCCGGGCGAGTGATGCGTCCGCGCGCGAGCGACGCGTCCGGGGACGCAGCGCTCGCACACGGACGCCTCGCTCGGCTGCGGAGGACTCAGAAGGTCCACTGCTGGTTGGTCGACCCGTGGCAGTCCCAGATCACGAACCGCTGACCCTCGTAGAGCGGGTTGCCGCCCTCGGCGTCCAGGCACCGACCCGACTGCGGGTTGCGCAGCGTCTTCGACCCCGCGTCGTAGGACCACTTCTGGGCGCCCGTGCCGTTGCAGGTCCAGAGCTGGACCGCCGTCCCGTTCGCCGTGCCGCTGCCGCTCACGTCGAGGCACTTGCCGAGCGCCCGGATCGTCCCGTCGCTGCCCCGCGTCCACGACTGCGCGACGTTGCCGTTGCACGGGACGATCTGCACGCGGTTGCCGTCGTGCGTCTGGCCCCACGGGACGTCGAGGCAGTACCCGTTCGCGATCCGGATCGTCCCGGTCCCGGTCGGCAGGCTGCCACCGGGGTTCGGGTTGGAGGTTCCCGAGCCGTTGTCGTAGACCCGGACGTAGTCCACCTTCATCTGCTGGGGGAACGAGGTCGTGCCGTCGGGGTACCCCGGCCACTGCCCGCCGACCGCGACGTTGAGGATGAGGAAGAACGGCTGGTCGAACACCCACGCGTTCGCGCCGACGCTCGCGCGCGTCACCCGGTGGAACTGCTGGCCGTCGACGAACCACGTGATCTCGCCCGGCTTCCAGTCGACCGCGAAGGTGTGGAAGTCGTCGGCGAACGACCAGCCCTGCGGGTGCTGGTACATGCCCGTGATGCCGGCGCCGCCCGAGTACCCCGGTCCGTGCACCGTGCCGTGCACGCGGTGCGGCTCGAAGCCGACGTTCTCCATGACGTCGATCTCGCCCGACGCCGGCCAGCCGACCCCCGGCAGGTTGCCGCCGAGCATCCAGAACGCCGGCCAGATGCCCTGGCCGCGCGGGATCTGGATGCGCGCCTCCACGCGCCCGTACTGCGGCTGGTACTTCCCCTGCGTCGTCATGCGGGCGGAGGTGTAGGACCCGTCGGCCTCGCGGCGCGCGGTGATGACGAGGTGGCCCTGTCCGTCGAGCGCCGAGTTCGCGCGCGACGTCGTGTAGTTCTGGAGCTCGGCGTTGCCCCACCCTCCGGCGCCCGTCTCGTGGTTCCAGCGGGCGGAGCTCGGGGCCGAGCCCGCGGCGCCGTCGAACTCGTCCGACCAGATGACGTCACCCGGCGCGGCGGTCGCGGCGGGGGCTGCGACGAGCGCCCCGGCGCTCACGGCGATCACCGCGACCGCGCCCGCCAGGACGCGGCGCGCGGCGTCGCCGAGGTGCGGTGCCGGACGGCGTCGTGGCCTGCCAGGTCGTGGACGGGCGCCCCGCAGGGGCGTGGGACGGGGTGAACGCTGACGTGCGAGGTCCATCGATCCTCCAGGTCCGGCGGCGACTGCCACCTGCGTCTCGCCACGGTGCGCGACGTGCTTCGGCGCGACTCCGCACCGGGGCGGGGGCCGTTCCTCGGCCCTCCGCCCGCGAACCTACGGGCACTCGCCGCGCCCGAGCAAGCGCTCTCTCGGCGTGTCGTGGAATCGCTCCCACTCCCACGCCTCCGTCGGGCGTCGGGGCCCGCGAGCGCCCCGAGCTCAGACCACGGGGGCGCGGGCACCTTCTGGCGCCTCAGGCCGTCGCCGGGACCGCCGCGTCGAGGATCGCCTCGGCCGCACGGCGCGCCTGGCGCGCGACGTCGACGTCCTGCGTGATCGCCGCCGTGGTCTGCGCACCCTCGGCGAGCAGGACGACCTGGAGCGCGACGTCGTCGGGCAGGCCCGCCTCGCGCACGACGTCGCGCGCGTACCGCTGGAACGACTCCTTGTGCTCGCGGACCGCCGCGGCGACGGCGGGCGACGTCGCACCGAGCTCGCCGAAGGAGTTGATGAACGCGCACCCGCGGAACCCATCCTCGCGGAACCACGCGTCGAGGAAGTCGAACACGGCCAGCAGCCGGTCGCGGGGCGTCGTCGCACCAGCCGCCGCGCGGGCGATCCCCGCGTCCCACTGCTCGGTGCGGTGCCGCAGCACGGCGACGACGAGGTCGTCCTTGGACGGGAACAGCGCGTAGATGCGCTTGAGCGACACCCCGGCCTCGGTGCGGACCGCGTCCATCCCGACCGACTGGACGCCGCGCGCGTAGAACAGCCGGTCGGCGGCGGCCACCACCAGCGCGCGAGCGCTCGCGTCGTCGAGCATCGTCACCTCCTGTTCATCGCCCCCCTCTTGCGGGGAGAACCATCGTTCTCTAGTGTAGCGACTCACGGGAGAACGACCGTTCTCCCAATCCGCGAAGGGAGCACGACCATGGGGTACATCACCGTCGGGCAGGAGAACTCCACCGACATCGAGCTCTACTACGAGGACCAGGGCACCGGCCAGCCGGTCGTCCTCATCCACGGCTACCCGCTCGACGGGCACAGCTGGGAGCTCCAGAAGCGCGAGCTGATCGACGCCGGCCACCGCGTCGTCACGTACGACCGCCGCGGGTTCGGCGCGTCGAGCAAGGTCGGCAGCGGGTACGACTACGACACCTTCGCGGCGGACCTCAACACCGTCCTCGAGACGCTCGACCTGCGCGACGTGATCCTCGTCGGGTTCTCCATGGGCACGGGCGAGCTCGCCCGCTACGTCCACAACCACGGGCCCGAGCGCGTCGCCAAGCTCGCGTTCCTCGCGTCGCTCGAGCCGTTCCTCGTCCAGCGGGACGACAACCCCGAGGGCGTCCCGCAGTCGGTGTTCGACGGGATCGTCGACGCGGCCCGCGCCGACCGGTACGCCTGGTACACCGACTTCTACAAGAACTTCTACAACCTCGACGAGAACCTCGGGAAGCGCATCAGCGAGGACACCGTGCGCGCGAGCTGGATCACCGCGATCGGGTCCGCGCCGGTCGCCGCGTACGCCGTCGTGCCCACGTGGATCGAGGACTTCCGGGCCGACGTCGAGGCCGTCCGCGCGGCGGGCAAGCCCACGCTCATCCTCCACGGCACGAAGGACAACATCCTGCCGATCGACGCGACCGGGCGCCGCTTCCGCCAGCTCGTGCCGGACGCCGAGTACGTCGAGATCGAGGGCGCGCCCCACGGTCTGCTCGTGACGCACGCGGACGAGGTCAACGCGGCGCTGCTCGCCTTCGTCGCCCGCTAGGTGACCCGCTAGGCCCGCTAGGCGACCGACACGCGGTAGTCGTCGGCGTCGTCGTCCCAGGCCAGGTCGACGGCGCCGGCGGCCTGCGCCGCCTTGCAGAACTGCAGAAAGCCGCGGTAGCCGAGCGCCTTCTCGCTGAAGTCCGGGCGCTTCTTGCGGATCGCGTTCTTCAGCCCGGACAGGACGGTCGAGCCGCCCTCCTCCTGCACGACCTCGCGCACGAGCGCGAACGCCTGGTCGGTGTCGCCCTGCGCGGGCAGGGAGACCTCGGGGTCGCCCGTCGCCGGCCCCGGTGCGAGCTCGACGAAGCCCCGGTCGGCCAGGAACCGCAGGAACTCGCCGAAGTTGCGGAACCCGTAGTCGGCCTCGCTGAACGTCGGGTCCTTGCGCAGCAGCGTGCGCTTGAGCACGGACGCGGTCACCGCGCCGCTCGTCGAGGCCTCGAGGTCGGCGAGCGTCTGCGCGACGCGCACCTCCATGGGGAGGTCCTCGCCGGAGGGTGCGTCGTCGTCGGCCTCGGACGCGGGCGGCTCGACCGCCGCGGACGCCTCGACGGAGCCCGACGCCTCGGCGACCGGCGTCGTCGTCACGTCGACCTCGTCGCTCTCCGTCACGACGGGCTCGCCGCGGCGGGTCGTGCGGCCGACGGCCTCGCCCAGCTCGGCGAGCGCCGCGGCAGCCGGCGTCTCGACCTCCGGCTCGGCGATCTCGGTCGCCTTGCGGCGCCCGGTCGAGCGCCCGCCGCCGCGCTTCGCCTTGCCGGCGCCCGTCGTCGTCCCGCTCGCCCCGGCGCGCGAGCCCCGGACCGACCGGGGCTCCGGCTCGTCCGGCACGTCGACGCCCTCGAGCCGGTCGTAGAAGAGGAACTCGTCGCACGCGGGCGGCAGGAGGCGCGACGTCGACTTCTCGACACCCACCCCGATCACGCGCTTGTTGAGCTCGCGCAGCTTGTGGACGAGCGGGGAGAAGTCGCTGTCCCCCGTGCACATGACGAACGTCGAGATGTAGTCGCGCTCGAAGGCCATCTCGATCGCGTCGACGACCATCTTGATGTCGGCGGCGTTCTTGCGCGACGCGCCCATGCGCTGCGGCATCTCGATGAGCTCGACCTGGTGCCGCGTGAGCGAGCGCCGGTCCTCGTCGAAGTACGACCAGTCGGCGTAGGCGCGCCGCACGACCACCCGCCCGCGCACCGCGAGCGCGTCGGCGATCGGGCCGAAGTCGAACGTCATGCCGCCCAGGTGCTCGCGCGCGCCGAGCGCGAGGTTCTCGTAGTCGATGAAGACGGCCAGGCGTTCCTCGGTGTCCATGCCCGCCAGCCTAGGTGCAGACGCCGCCCCCGCACCCGTGCTGTCGTCTCCCCCACCCCGCCGAACCCGGGGTTGTTCCCCACCTCGGTGCCGAGGTGGGGACCAACCCCGGGTTCGGCACCAGGTGTGTGTACGGACGTACACATCGTGTGTACGATCGTCCGCATGTCGTCGCCTCCCCCTGCGCGGCCGGCGCCGGACGTGCGGCGGGCGCGGGTCGCCGTCGCCGCGCTGTTCCTCACGAACGGCGCGCTGTTCGCGAACCTCGTGCCGCGGTACCCCGAGATCAAGGCCGGGCTCGACCTGGGCAACGCCACCTACGGGCTCGCCGTCGCCGCGTTCCCCGCGGGGGCGATCACCGCCGGGCTCGCGGCTGCGGCGCTCGTGCGGCGCTTCGGCTCGGCACGCGTCGCCGTCGCGGGCACGGTGCTCACCGCGGCCGGGCTGCTGCTCGCAGGCCTCGCCCCGGCGCTGCCGCTGCTCGTCGTCGCGCTGTTCGCCGCAGGCGCGATGGACGCGTTCACCGACGTCGCGCAGAACGCGCACGGCCTCCGGGTGCAGCGCCGCTACGGCCGGTCGATCATCAACGGCTTCCACGCGCTGTGGTCGGTCGGCGCCGTGGTCGGCGGCGGCATGGCCGCCGCCGCGATCGCGCTCGACCTCCCGCTCGCCGTGCACCTGGCGATCACCGGCGCGCTGTTCTCCGTCGTCGCGCTCGTCGCCCTGCGCGCGTGCCTGCCCGGGCTGGACGGCGAGGTGCCCGACGGCGTCGCGGGCGAGGCCGGGACGCTCACCACCCCGGGCGCCCCGACCAGCGCCGAGGCCGCCGCGGCGGGCGCCGCCGCGCGCCCGTCCCGCACGCGCACCGCCGCCGTCCTCGCCGCGCTCGTCCTCGTCGCCGTCGCGGGCACGCTCGTGGAGGACGCGGGCAGCACGTGGGCGGCGGTCTACCTCTCCGGGTCGCTCGGCGCCCCGGCGACGCTCGCCGCCGCCGGGTTCGTCGCGCTCGTCGGCGCGCAGTTCGTCGGTCGGCTCGTCGGCGACCGCCTCGTCGACCGCTTCGGCCAGCGCGCCGTCGCCGGGACGGGGGGCGCGCTGGTGCTGCTCGGCACCGGGCTCGCGCTCGCGTTCCCCTCCGTCCCGGGCACGATCGCCGGGTTCGCCGCCGCCGGGTTCGGCGTCGCGACCCTGGTCCCCGCCGCGATGCAGCAGGCCGACGAGCTCCCGGGACTGCGCGCGGGCACGGGGCTCACCCTCGTGTCGTGGCTCCTGCGCCTCGGGTTCCTCCTGTCCCCGCCGATCGTCGGGCTCGTCGCCGACGCCACGAGCCTGCGCGCCGGGTTGCTCGTCCTGCCGCTGGCCGGCCTCGTCGTCGTGCTCCTGGCCGGCGTGCTCGCCCCGCGCCGGCGCTCCGCGGGCCGACCGGGCCCGGCCGGCCACGACCGGCATGATGACCACGACCGCCGCACGACCGCGCCCGAGGAGGCCACCACCGCATGACCACCGACTACTTCGCCGGTGACGACCGCACGAGCTACGAGCGCATGGCCGCGGGCGACCTGTACGTCGCCGACGACCCCGAGATCGCGCGCGGGGTCCACCGGGGCATGGTCCTCGTCGACGCGTTCCACCGCGCCGTCCTCGACGGCGACGGCGACGACACGCACGCCCGCGCGATCCTCGCCGACCTGCTCGGGTCGCTCGGCGAGGGGTCGTGGGTCAAGCCGCCGCTCGCGGTCGACTTCGGCAGCAACGTGCACCTCGGCGACCGGACGTTCGTCAACTCCGGGCTCACCGCGCTCGACGTCGCGGCGATCACCGTCGGCGACGACTGCCTCCTCGGGCCGAACGTCCAGCTCCTCACGCCGACCCACCCCGTCGACCCGCAGCCCCGGCGCGACAAGCTCGAGGCGGCCGAGCCCATCACGCTCGGCGACAACGTGTGGCTCGGCGGCGGCGTGATCGTGTGCCCCGGCGTGACGATCGGCGACAACACCGTGGTGGGCGCGGGGTCCGTCGTGACGCGCGACCTGCCCGCGAACGTGGTGGCGGTGGGCAACCCGGCCCGGGTGATCCGCGAGAACATCTGACCATGAGCGCCCCCGAGGCCCCGACCGGGCCGACCCCCCGCGCCCGCCGCCACGACCCGGAGCGCCGCGACCGCATCGTCGACGCGTGCCTCGACGTCGTCGCCGAGCACGGCGTCGCCGGCACGTCGCACCGGCGCGTCGCGGCCGCCGCCGACGTCCCGCTCGGGTCGATGACCTACCACTTCGCCGGGATGGACGAGCTGCTGCGCGAGGCGTTCGGCCGGTTCGCGCGCGACGCGGCCGCCCAGTTCGAGCGCCGCATGAGCGCCGCGCGCACGCCCGAGGAGGCCGTGCAGGCGGTCACGACGCTCATCACGCACGACGTCTTCGCGACCCAGCGCGACCTCGTCCTGTCCCACGAGCTCTACACGCTCGCGGCGCGCGACCCGGCCTACCGGACGCTCACCAACGACTGGATGCGCCGCAGCCGCGACGCGCTCGGGCGTCACTTCGACCCCGCGACGTGCCGCGTGCTGGACGCGTTCATCGAGGGCATGACCATCCACCGCGCGCTCGACACCGAGCCGCACGACGACGTCGACGTCCTCGGCGCGGTCCGGCGCCTCACGCAGGTCCTCTGACCGGCGCTCCCGTCAGGGGGCGGTCACGTCGAACAGCTCGCAGGTCGTGTCGTAGTACGCGTCGGTCGTGCCGCGGTGCGTCATGCCGATCCGCCGGCACACCGCCTGGGACGCCGCGTTGTCGGGGTGCGTGACGGCGACGACGCGGTCGAGCCCGCGCTCGAAGGCGTGCGCGAGCACCGCGGCGGCCGCCTCCGTCGCGTAGCCGCGCCCCCACACGTCGGGGTGGAAGTGCCACCCGATCTCCGTGTCGCCCGAGGGCTGCGACGGGTCGCCCGTGCCCGACGCCGGGATGAGCTTGAGCAGGATGGTCCCCACGGGCGCGGCGTCGGGCAGGTCCGCCCCCTCGCCCTCGCGCGGGACGACGGCCCAGACCCCGTGCGTGCCGTCGTCGACGGCTGCCCAGCGCTCGACCCGCTCCAGCGCCTCGTCGCGGTGCTCCAGGACGCGTGGCGTCACCCCGATGAACCGCATGACGTCCCAGCGCGAGTAGATGTCGAGGGCGGCGTCGGCGTCGTCGGGTTGCCACGGGCGGAGGGTGAGCCGGGCCGTCGTGAGGGTCTGCATGGCCCCAGGCTACGAGGGTGCGCGCCCCCCGAGGCGGGGTCAGACGATCTTGGGGAAGGTCGCGAGGAAGACGACGCCGACGACGAGGACCGCGCACGCGAGGCCGACCATGGCCCACGCCGCGCGCTCGGAGCGGAACCGGCCGGCGAACGCGCCGAAGAACAGCACGAGCGCGAACAGCACGGTGGTCAGCGTGTAGTTGTCGCCCCGCTGGTTGTTGACGAGCGCCTGCGCGAAGAGGGCGTCCGCGCGCTCGTCGGCCTCGACCGCCTCGACGGCTCCCGGCGGGACGTAGGCGTCGAGCGCGAACGGGCTCGGGGCGGCGTCGGGGTTCTGGAGGGGGCGCGAGGCGAGCCACTCCTCGAACGCGGGCCGGAAGTGCGGCGTGAAGCGCGCGCGCGTGAACTCCTCCAGCTCCGTGTCCCCCGTCGCGTACGCCTCGAGCCAGAGGCTGAAGACCTGGAGATCGATCGAGCGGGCGGTGTCCGCGTGCGCGCGGTGCGTCGAGGCCTCGATGCGCTGCGTCGACGCGCGCGAGAACGCGATCGACATCTCGCCGCCCCACTTGCTCGCCTCGAACCCGCTCCACGCCGTGAGGACGGCCGTCACCGCGAGCAGCACGACGGTCACGGTCTCGCGCCACGACCGGCCCGCGTGCCCGCCGTGCTGCGCCGTCTCACTCGTCTCGCCCGGGTCGCCCTGCCCTGCCCGCGCGACCTGCTCCGGCTGCGCGGTCCGCTCGGTCTGCTCGCCCTCGTCGGCCACGGCAGGACAGTAGCCCGCAGGACCGGGTGTCGCGCGGCGAGCCGCGGTCAGCCGCGGGCCGGAGCGGTCCCGCTCACCCGCGCCGGCGCCGGACCCCGAGCAGCGTCCCGCCCGCGACGAGCGCCGCGAGGGCCGCGGCGAGCAGCACGACGACGTCGGTCCCGGTCGTGGCGAGGTCCTCGCCGGGCGTCGCTCCCGGCGTGGGGGTGTCGTCCGTGCCCGGCGTCGGCCCGTCGGTCGGGGGCGAGGTCGGGTCGGTCGGGGTCGGGGTCGGGGTCGGGGTCGGGGGGTCCAGGACCGTGTTCACCACCGTGCACTCGACGTCCGCGCCGTCGTCGACCCGCACGGTGTCCGCGTCGACGAGCACGCCGCCGTCGCACGCCCACTCCTCCTGGGTGTAGTCCCAGTCGCTGCCCGACTCGGTGAGGTCGTACGTCCCGGCGGCCACCGGGACGAGCGTGACGTCCTCGCTGCCGTCGAAGCCGGAGATCGCCGTCGGTCCCGCGGCGGTGAGCTGCCAGTCGTCGGCGGGCGCGGCGCCGTCGACCACCTCCTTGTGGAGCGTCAGCGTGCCCGCGAGCCAGTGGTTGGTGACCGTGCACGTCACGTCGTCGCCCGGCTCCACCACGACGGTCGAGATCAGCGACCCGGCCTGCGGCGTCTGCACGACGCGCGCGTCGTCGCACACCCAGCGCAGGGCCGTCCACCCGTCCGGACCTCCGGACTCGGACAGGAGGTACCGGCCGGGCGCGACGGTCACGTGCGACACGTCGGCGGACCCGGTGACACCCGAGATCTCCCGCCCCTCGCCCGTGGCGGTCAGGGTCCAGTCCGTCGCGGCGACGTCGCCGGTGAAGCCGCGGTCGTCGAGCTCCTTGACGAGCGTGAGGTGCGGCAGCTCGGCCCGGTTCGTCACGACGCACGTGACGTCGTCGCCGGGACCGAGCGTCACCGTCGACCCCTCGACCGGTGCGGGCCCGCACGTCCACCCCTCCGACGCGTAGCCGCTGTAGCCCCCCGACTCCGCCAGGTCGTAGGCCCCGGGTGGGAGCGGCACCGCGGTGACCGCGTCGCTGCCCACCGGCCCGCTCGCGACGGTCTGCCCGCCCGCGTCGGTCGCCGTGAGGGTCCACGCCTCCGGGTCGCCCGACCCGCCGACGACGACCTTCACGAGGGTCAGCATCGACCCCACGTAGGTGTTGGTCACGGTGCAGACCACGTCGTCGTCCGGCCCGACGAGCACGCTCGCACCGCCGAGCTGGACCCCGCCGACGCAGACCCACTCCCCCGGCTCGTACCCCTCGGGCCCGCCGGACTCCGACAGCTCGTGGATCCCCTCCCCCACGTCGACGTGGCTCACCGCCGCGCCGCCCGAGGGGCCGGAGATCGCCCCGGTCGTCCCGTCGGCCTGGGGACCGGTCGCGGACAGCGTCCAGTCCCGAGGAGCCGCGGGTCCGCCGTCGACCACCTTGACGAGGGTGAGCCGCGAGGGCAGGGGCGTGTTGACGATCGTGCACGTGACGTCCGCGCCCGGCTCGACCGTCACGACGGCGCCGGTCACCGGGCCGCCGTCGCACACCCAGTCGCCCGCGGTGAAGCCCGACCAGCCGTCCTCCGCGAGCGTGTAGGCGCCCGCGGGCACCGGGACGTCCGTGACCGCCGCGGTCCCGGAGCGGCCCACGACCTCGGCGTCCGACCCCGTCGCGCTGAGCGTCCAGTCGACCGGACGAGCGAGGGTCTTGCCCGCGAGCTCCTTGACGAGCGTGAGGGTGCCGCCGGCCCACGTGTTCGTGGCCGTGCAGACGACGTCCTCGCCCTCCGCGACGGTCACGGCGCCGTCCGAGCCGTCGCCCGACGTCGCGCCCGTGCACGACCACGCGCCGTCGTACCCGGCGGGACCGTCCTCGGACAGTGCGTACCGCCCGGGGCTCACCTCGGCCGCCGTGACCGCCGCGGCCCCCGTGGTCCCGGTGAGGGTCGCCGCGCCGTTCTCCGCCGTGAGCGTCCAGTCTGCTGCCGTGGCCGGACCGCCGACGACCTCCTTGACGAGAGTCAGCGTCGGCACGGTCGGCGGCATCGGCGCGACGTTGGTGACGACGCACGTCACCGAGTCGGCGAGGTCGATCGTCACCGTGCTCCCGAGGACCTCCGCGCCCTCGCACACCCACCCGTCGTCGCGGTAGCCGGCCGGTCCACCCTCCTCGGAGAGGGTGTACTGGCCGATACGGACCGCCTGGTCGGTCACCGCGTCAGACCCGGACGGGCCGGCGATCGACGACGGTCCCTGCGCCCGCAGCGTCCAGTCCGCGGGCGACGCCGTGCCCCCGACCACCTCCTTGACGAGCGTGAGGGTCGGAGAGATCGCCTCGTTGTCCACCGTGCACGTGAGCGTGCCGCCCGGCGGGACGACGACGTCGGGAGTGGGGTCGAGGATGTCCTCCCCGCCGCAGTTCCAGTTCTGGAACCGGAAGCCCGCGACGCCGCCCGTCTCCCAGATCCGGTACGTGCCCGCCGGGACCTCGAGCGACTGCACGCCGTTGAGGCCGTCGCCCTCGATCACCTCTCCGGTCTCGACGTTCCGCGCGTGCATCGTCCACAGCTCCCGCCGCCCCTCCGACGAGCCCGTGTCGAGGTTCTCGATGCGCTTGAAGAGCGAGAGCCTGCCCGTCTCGGCCTGCGCGGACGCGGGCAGGGCACCGGCCGCGGCGAGCGCGAGCACGGTGCCGAGGGCGAGCACGAGCGCGACGACCGCCGCGAGCGCCGCGGCGGGACCGGGCGTGCGGGACGTCGGGTGCGTCGAGTGCGGCGGCGAGGGGGACGGCATCGGTACGGGCACCTCCGGCAGGGTCGGATCGAACGTATCGCCGGGCTCGTCGCGACGCGCGGCGGGCGCCGTTCGTCGCACGCGGGGCACCGTTCGTCGCACACCTCGACCGCCGGTCGACGTGACCTGGATCACCCCCGCGCGGGCTCCCTAGCCTTCCGAGGTCGGACGCAACGACGCGACCCTGGAGAGGCTCGATGACGACAGACACCCGCGCGGCGCGGAACGCCGCCCCCGACGAGCCGGAGATCGTGCCGGACCCGTCGCTGCCCCCCACGGCGGTGCCCGAGGACCGCACCCGGACCCGCTGGACCCCGCAGAAGATCGCCCTCTGGGTCGCGATCTCGCTGCTCGGCGGCATCGCCTGGGTCATGCTCGCGGTCGTCCGCGGCGAGACCGTCAACGCGATCTGGTTCGTGTTCGCCGCCGTGTGCACGTACCTCATCGGGTACCGCTTCTACTCCAAGGTCATCGAGCGCTACATCACGCGCCCCGACGACCGCCGGGCGACGCCCGCCGAGTCGCGCGAGGACGGCAAGGACTACGTCCCGACCGACCGCCACGTGCTGTTCGGCCACCACTTCGCCGCCATCGCCGGCGCCGGCCCGCTCGTCGGCCCGGTGCTCGCCGCCCAGATGGGGTACCTGCCAGGCACGATCTGGATCATCGTCGGCGTCGTGCTCGCGGGCGCGGTGCAGGACTACCTCGTCCTGTTCTTCTCGATGCGCCGGGGCGGGCGGACCATCGGCCAGATGGCGCGCCAGGAGCTCGGGCGCGTGGGCGGCACCGCCGCGATCGTCGCGTCGCTGCTCATCATGATCATCATCGTCGCGATCCTCGCGCTCGTCGTCGTCAACGCGCTCGGCGAGAGCCCGTGGGGCGTGTTCTCCGTGTCGATGACGATCCCGATCGCGCTCTTCATGGGCGTCTACCTGCGCTACCTCCGCCCGGGCAAGATCACCGAGGTCTCGGTCATCGGCTTCGTCCTGCTGCTCGCCGCGATCATCGGCGGCGGCTGGATCGCCGACACCGCGTGGGGCGCCGACCTCTTCACCCTCGACCGCACGACCATCGCCGTCGGGGTGATCGTCTACGGCTTCGTCGCCGCCGTCCTGCCCGTGTGGCTCCTGCTCGCCCCGCGCGACTACCTGTCGACGTTCATGAAGGTCGGCGTCATCGTCGTCCTCGCCGTCGCGGTGATCGTCGTGCGACCGGAGATCACCGTCCCCGCGATCAGCGAGTTCGCGAGCGGCGAGACCGGCCCGGTGGTGTCCGGCGCCCTCTGGCCCTTCCTGTTCGTGACGATCGCGTGCGGTGCCCTGTCCGGGTTCCACGCCCTCATCGCGTCGGGCACGACGCCCAAGCTCGTTGAGAAGGAGCGCCAGACGCGCTTCATCGGCTACGGCGGCATGCTCATGGAGTCGTTCGTCGCGATCATGGCGCTCGTCGCCGCGATCTCGATCGACCGCGGCGTCTACTTCGCGATGAACTCGTCCGCGGCCGCGACCGGGGGCACCGTGGAGGGCGCGGTCGCGTTCGTCAACGGGCTCGGCCTCATGGGCGTCAACCTCACGCCGGACATGCTCACGTCCACGGCCGAGGCCGTCGGTGAGCCGTCGATCGTGTCCCGCACGGGCGGCGCCCCCACGCTCGCCCTGGGACTCGCGCACATCATGCAGCAGCTCGTGGGCGGCACCGCGATGATGGGCTTCTGGTACCACTTCGCGATCATGTTCGAGGCGCTGTTCATCCTCACCGCCGTCGACGCCGGCACGCGCGTCGCGCGGTTCATGCTCCAGGACACGATCGGCAACGTCGTGCCGAGGTTCCGGGACGTGACGTGGCGCCCCGGGGTGTGGTTGTGCACCGCGATCATGGTCGCCGGGTGGGGATCGATCCTCTACCTCGGCGTGACCGACCCGCTCGGCGGCATCAACACGTTCTTCCCGCTGTTCGGCATCGCCAACCAGCTCCTCGCGGCCATCGCGCTCGCCGTCGTGCTGGCGATCGTCGCCAAGCGCGGGCGCAGCTACCAGCGCTGGCTGTGGATCGTCGCGGCGCCGCTCGCGTTCACCGCGGTCATCACCATCTGGGCGTCGATCGAGAAGATCTTCTCGCCCGTCCCCGCGGTCGGGTACTGGGCCAACCACGACGCGTTCAAGGACGCCCTCGCCGCCGGAGAGACGTCGTTCGGCACCGCCGGCTCGGTCGAGGCCATGGAGGCGGTCGTCCGCAACACGTTCGTCCAGGGCACGCTGTCGATCGTGTTCGTCGTCCTCGCGATCGTCGTCATCGTCGCGTCGGTCCTCGTGACCGCGAAGGCGCTGCGCGACGGCGGCGGCACGAACCACGAGGACCCGCCCGTCGCGTCGCGCCGGTTCGCCCCGGCCGACCTGTTCGCGACGAAGGCCGAGAAGGAGATCCAGAAGGAGTGGGCGGCCCTGCCGCCCGAGAAGCGTCCTGCCGCGACGGGGCACCGGTGACGGTGCGGCAGGGCTCGCAGGGCTCCGCCGCGACGGTCGTCCCGGCCGTCGCGGCGGGGTCCCGCTCCCGTCTCCCCGCGCTCGCGGCGGGCGTCGCCCGTCGGGTGCGCGACGGCGCCGCGTCCGTCCGCTGGTACGTGCGGCAGGTCATGGGCGACGACGCGTACGCGACCTACGCCGCGCACCAGCGTGCGGTGCACCCGGGCGGGGTCGTGATGACCGAGCGCGAGTTCTGGCGCATGCGCCACGCCGAGCAGGACGCCAACCCGGGCTCGCGCTGCTGCTGACCGGCCCGCACGCGGTCCCCTCGCGGCCCTCTAGCCGGTCGAGCACGACCCTGCGCGCCGTCGAGCACGACGTCGGTGTCGTCATCCACCCGATAACGACACCGACGTCGTGTTCGGCACCTGGCCCGGGGGCGCGGACGGCGCCTCCGGAGCGCTAGCGTGACCGCGTGGCTCGTCCTCCTGTTCCCATCACGCTCGACCCGCCGCGGGGTCAGATCCCCACCGTGTCGGTCGCGCTCGACACCGATCCGGCGACCGCGGCCGGCTGGGTCGCCGAGGCGTTCGGCTCCCAGCGCTGGAAGCGCCGCGCCTCGGACGCCGCCCACCAGGCCGGTGCGGCGCTGTGGGAGATCGGGGGCGCCGGTCGGGCCTTCTTCCTCGACGACCTCGACGTGCTGCGCTGGGTCACCCCGCGCGTGACGGCCCTCGTCGCGCACGGCCGAGCCGTCGCCACGGTCGGGCCCCTCGACCGGGGCGCGGGCCGGCCTCCCGCCACGACCGTCGCCCTGTCCCTCGTCGACGGCGTCTTCTCCTGCCGCGAGAGCCTCGCCGCGGTCGCGCGCGGCGTGTGCGACCGTGCCGTCCGCGCCGGGGCGCTGCGCCCGGACGACATGCCGGTCTGGGCGAACGCCGTCGAGATCCCCGCCGGGTCGCCCCTGCACCCGGCCACCGGACGAAAGCTCTTCCGCCGTGGCTGAGGCGATCGCGGGTGGCGGGGCGGTCCCGGCCCTGACCGTGCTGGCCATGGGTGACGCCGCGAAGCGTCAGGTGCTGCGCTCCAACATGACGGTGGTCTCGATCCTCGCGCCGCTCGTGGGCCTCGCCCAGCTCCCGGCGGCGATCACGGGCGGCTACCCGGCGCTCGCCCTCGGCCTCCTCGCGTTCGCGCTCGCGATGATCCCGCTGACGTACGCGCTCGCGCGCCGCATGGTCGACCGCGCGCGGCTCGTCCTGGGCGACGGGACGTACGCCGTGCACGGCTGGGGCCGGTCGAAGCGGTTCACGGTCGCGGACGTCGACCGCGTCGTCACCGTGGACCGCATGGCGTTCGGGGCGGCCGGAGCGACGCACCACCTCATCGTGGTCGGGCCGTCGAAGCGGCTGCTCCTGCTCGTCGGGCAGATGTGGGACCGCGACCAGCTCTCCGCCGTCGCGCTCGACCTGGCGCGCCGCGGCGTCCCGCTCACGCCCTGGCACCAGCCGGTCACGCCGGCCCAGCTCCGTGCGTTCGACCGGCGGCTCGTGCCCTGGCCGCAGGCGCACCCGGTCGCCCTCGGCCTGCTGGTCGGGATCGGCACGCTGCTGGTGTGCGTCGTGCTGTTCGTCGTCGTGGTCGCGATCATCGTCTGAGCGCGGCGAGGGGCGCACGCCGGACGGCCGGTGCGGGCCTCAGGCCGCGTCGGCGTCCCCCGGGCGACGCCGGGGCCGGTCGTGCCAGTAGCCCTGGGCGTGCACGCGCGACCTCTGGATCCCCGCCGCCACCAGCTCGGCGCGGACCCGCGCGACGGTCGCGCTCTCCGTCGCGCACCACGCGTAGAAGCCCGCGCCCGCGTCGGCCGCGGACCGGCCGTGCTCCACCGCCCAGGCGCGGACCGCGCCCAGCACGGCCCGCTCGCCCCCACGACGGTGCCGAGGCACGTGCTCGACCCGCACGCGCGCGGGCACGTCGCCGACCGGCGCGTCCGCCGGGTCGTCGGCCTCGACGAGCACGTCCGCCCGGACGTCGGGTCCGAGGCTCGCGAGGATGCCGCGCACCGCGGGCGCCGAGGTCTCGTCCCCGACGAGCAGCACGT
Organism: Cellulosimicrobium sp. CpK407; assembly: GCF_051844275.1. Classification (NCBI taxonomy): domain Bacteria; kingdom Bacillati; phylum Actinomycetota; class Actinomycetes; order Micrococcales; family Promicromonosporaceae; genus Cellulosimicrobium; species Cellulosimicrobium sp. CpK407. Next base: position 13,320 of record NZ_JBGNYC010000009.1, on the reverse strand, counting down.
GCGCGACGTCCGGCCCCGGGTCCCACTGGGTGCCGTGGTCGGTCACGCCGAACCGCACGTGCGGCGCGGACAGCAGCACGCGGTCCCCGGGCGCCGCGCGCCGCGCCCAGGCGCTCGCCGGGCCCGCCGGCTCGTGCAGGTACACGTCGAGGTCCACCTCGGCGTCCCGCGACCGGACGGCGACGGGCGTGTACGACCGCATCACCGGACGCACCGCGTCGTCGAGCGCCGCCCACTCGCGTCGCCACGCGCTCTCGCCCGCCAGGCGCGCCCGCCGCGCGAGCTCGTCCGCCCCCGGTCCGGGCAGGAGGATCTTCACGCGCTGGTCGAGCCCGACGTCGGCGCACCCCGCCAGGGCGGGGGCCGCGAGGGTCACGCGCACCAGGCGCGGGCCGACGTCGTGCACGCGCGCGACCGCCGTCGGGAAGAGGACGTTGGGCGACCGGTGGAACCGGCACCCGGCCTCGCCCCCGACCGTGCTCCCGGCCGGGCTCCCGACCGCGACCGGAGGCCCGGCCGGCCGGTCAGGACCCGGCACGGTCCTGGAGGAACTGCTCGACGTCGTCGAGCACGGCCTGGCCACCGAGCGGGCCGACGCCGCTGATCCAGTACGACTGGTCGACGACGCGCACGTCGGGGAACGACGCGGCGTTGAGCGGGATCTCGGCCGGGACCGCGGACGCGTCGTCGGGGTCGGCGGCCGAGACGAGGACGAGGTCGGCGGCGGCCTCGGTCACGCGCTCGGGCGAGAGGTCGACCGAGATGTCCTCGCCCCAGTCCTGCGCCGGCGTCGAGAACCCGACGCACTCGAGCGTGCTGCCGGCGAACGACCGGGGCCCGTAAGCGGACACGATGCCGTCGCGCGGGCGCAGGAGCTGTGCCGTCCCGCTGACGTCGTAGTCCTCCTGGAGCTGGGCGCACCGCGCGTCGTAGGCGTCGAGCAGGGCCTGGGCGTCCGTCTCGCGGCCGAGCGCGCGGCCGACGAGCAGCACGTTCTCCTGCCACGGGTCGGTCTGGGTCGCCATGAAGACGGTCGGTGCCACGCTCGCGAGCTGGTCGTAGAGGTCGGAGTGGCGTGACTCCGTGCCGAGGATGAGGTCCGGCTCGAGCGCCGCGATGGCCTCGAGGCTCGGCTCGGGCACGGTCCCGACGACCTCGATCGACTGCGCCTCCTCGCCGAGGTACGCGGGCACGCCCGCCTCGACGCTCAGCACGGCGGCGCCCACGGGGACGACGCCGAGCGCGACCGCGGTGTCCGTCTCGACGGGCTCGAGCGTCACGACGCGCACGGGCGCCGCGTCGAGCTCGGCGGTCCCCCGCGCGTGCTCGACGGCATACCCCGACGCGGTGTCGTCCGGCGCGGGCGCGCCGGTCGCGGCGGGCGCGGGGTCGGACGAGCAGGCCGCGAGCAGACCGGAGGCGAGCACGACGGCACCGGCGAGCACGCCGCGCACGCGAGGGCTGGACGAGGTGGTCCGGGAGATGGGCACAGGGCTTCGCCTTCCGTAGGGTTGCCTCACCTTACCTTCGCGCCGACACAGGACGGGACGTGACGCTGGTTACGATCGCTGCATGTCCGGGCCCGTGTTCGCCGGCGCCGTCGCCGGTCTCGTCGTGGGCGTGCTGCTCACCCTCGGGCTCGTGCTCGCGTGGCGGCTCGCGCGCGGGTCGCGCGAGCTCGGGAGCGACTCGGACCGCGCGACGTTCCGCACCCTGCACCTCGCGTCGCGTGCCGCGACGCACCTGCGGGGCGGGCTCGACGGCGACGACGTCGGGCGCGCGGCCCGCTCGCTGCGCCAGCTCCTCGGCGCGGACGCGCTCGCCGTCGTCACGGCCGAGGGCGCGGTCGCGCTCGACGGCAGCACGACGCTGGAGCCCGACGCGCGCCGGGTCGCCGAGCGGGTGCTCGCCACCGGTCGGCGGCACGTCGAGAGCCGGGACCACAAGGACGGCGACGAGGCGGGCGGCGACGTCGCGGACGCCGTCGGGGCGCCGGTCGTGACGGGCGGGCGCGTCGCGGGCGTCGTCGTCGCGTTCGCGGGCACGGTGCGCCCGCCGCTCGTGCGCGCGACGGGCGAGGTCGCGCAGTGGTGCTCGGCGCAGCTCGAGCTCGGCGAGCTCGAGGCCTCGCGCACCGCGCTCGCACAGGCCGAGCTGCGCGCGCTGCGCGCCCAGATCAGCCCCCACTTCGTCTACAACGCGCTCGGCGCCATCGCGTCGTTCATCAGCACGGACCCGGAACGGGCGCGCGACCTCGTGCTCGACTTCGCCGACTTCACGCGCTACTCGTTCCGCGGCCGCGGCGACTTCACGACGCTCGCCGACGAGCTGCGCTCCATCCACTCCTACGTCGAGCTGGAACGGGCCCGGTTCGGCGAGCGCCTCGCCGTGACCCTGCAGATCGCGCCCGAGTCCCTCACGACCGTCATCCCCTTCCTGTCGGTGCAGCCGCTCGTCGAGAACGCGGTCCGGCACGGCCTCGAACCCCAGGAGCGGGGCGGGACGATCGTCATCACCGCGCGCGACGAGGGCACCCAGACGGAGATCACGGTGGAGGACGACGGCGTCGGCATGGACCCGGCCGTCGTGCGCGAGCTCCTCACGTCGCGCGGGAGCGAGCACGTGGGCCTGCGCAACGTCGACCGGCGCGTGCGCCAGCTCTACGGCGACGACCACGCGCTCGACATCGAGACCGCCCCCGGCTCCGGCACGCTCGTGCGCCTGCGCGTGCCCCGCTCCCAGCCCCTGCACGAGACGGAGGTGAGCGTGCCGTGACCGGCACCGACCCGGCCCCCGGCCCGGCGCCCCAGGACCCGCCCGCCGTCGGGCTGGACGTGCTCGTCGCCGACGACGAGCGGCCCGTGCTCGACGAGCTCGTCGCCCTGCTGCGGCGCGACCCGCGCGTGCGGACCGTGCTCGGCGTCGCGACCGGGTCGGAGGCGCTGCGCGAGCTCTCCTCGCGCACGGTCGACGCGGCGTTCCTCGACATCCACATGCCCGGGCTGACCGGCCTCGACCTGGCTCGCGCGCTCTCGCGGTTCACCGACCGCCCCGCGGTCGTGTTCGTCACCGCGGACGAGGCCCGCGCGCTCGAGGCGTTCGACGTCGAGGCCGTCGACTACGTGCTCAAGCCCGTGCGCCGCGAGCGCCTGACGCGCGCCGTCGACCGGGTCGTGGAGCGCGTCGCGGACCGCGCCGGGCGAGGTGTCGGGGCCGGCGGCGTGCCCGACGGCGCAGGGTCGCCGCCCGCGAGCGCCGCCCCTCCCGCCGCGCCGGCCGCCCCGCCGCGCGGGGCCCCGGAGGACGAGACGCTCGTCGTGACGGTCGGGACGACGACGCGCCTCGTCCGCCGCAGCGCGGTGCGGTGGGTCCAGGCGCAGGGCGACTACTCGCGCCTCGTCACGGACACCGAGCAGTTCCTCGTGCGCGAGCCGCTGTCCGACCTCGAGGAGCGGTGGGCGCCCGCCGGGTTCCTGCGCGTCCACCGGTCGTACCTCGTGGACCGGGCCGCCGTGACCGCGGCGCGGTTCGGCGGGGCGCAGCCCGCGCTCGTCGTGGCGGGGCACGAGGTGCCGGTGAGCCGCCGCATGGTCCCGGCCGTGCGGGAGGCGCTGCTCGGTCCCCACCGGGGCCCGTCGTGAGCGGCCCGGACCCCTCGTCGGCCCCGCCCCCGACCGACGACGGACGCGCTCCCGGTCGAGAGCCGCACCCCGGGGTGCATCCCCCGGCCCGGAGTGCGGCGCCCGACGGGCGTCGTCCCGAGCGCGTGCGCGTCCGGTCGACCGATCCCCCGGCCGGCGTCCCGGCGGGCGGACCGTCGTCGGGCACGCCCACGGCGTCTCCGCGTCGCCCCGAGGAGCCGGACGACGCCGCCGCGCACTACACGCGCGGCCTCGTCCGGGCGCAGCTCCGGCTCGGGCTCGCGTGCGTCGTCTCGTTCCTCGCGGTCGTCGCGCTGCTCACGGTGACGATGAGCGCGGTGCCCGCGCTGGACGCGGTGGTGGTCGCCGGCGTCCCGCTCCCGTGGCTCGTGCACGCGTACGGCTTCTACCCCGTGATCGTCGCGTTCGCGGTCGTGTTCGCCGTCGCGGCGGCGCACAACGAGCGCCGGTACCGCGCGCTCGCAGAGGGATCGGGCGGGTCCGCCGAGGCCGGCCCGGACGAGGCAGGACCCGACGAGGCGGGCGCCGCGTGAGCGCGCTGCCCCTCGTCGCGATCGGGCTGCTGCTGCTCGCGACCGGCCTCATCGGGTTCTACGGCCTGCGCATCTCACGCACCACGAGCGACTTCTTCGTCGCGTCGCGGACGGTGCGGCCGGTGTGGAACGCGTCGGCGATCAGCGGCGAGTACCTGTCGGCGGGCACGTTCCTCGGCCTCTCGGGGCTCGTGCTGCTCTCGGGAGCGGAGGCGTTCTGGTTCCCCGTCGGGTACGCGGCCGGCTACCTGCTGGTCCTGCTGTTCGTCGCGGGACCGCTGCGGCGCAGCGGCGCCTACACGATCCCGGACTTCGTGCACGCCCGGCTCGACTCCGTCGTCGCGCGCCGCGTCACGAGCGTGCTCGTGCTCGTCATCGGGTGGCTGTACGTGGTGCCGCAGCTCCACGGCGCGGCGCTCGTCATCACGAGCGTCGCGCCCGTCCCGCCGTGGGTCGGGTCGGTGGGGATCGCGGTCGTCGTGAGCGCGGTCGTCGCGGCGGGCGGCATGCGCTCCATCACCTTCGTCCAGGCGTTCCAGTTCTGGGTCAAGCTGACCGCGCTCGCGCTGCCGCTCGTGTTCGTGCTCATGGCGCTCGGCGGTGCGTTCGAGCCCGGGGGCGCCGTCGTCACGTTCGACCCCGCCGCCGTCTTCCCGCCCGAGGCCGGGCCGGGCGGTCTCGACGCGTACGCGACCGCGTCGCTCCTGCTCGCGCTGCTGCTCGGGACGACCGGGCTGCCGCACGTGCTCGTGCGCTTCTACACCTCGCCCGACGGCGGCTCGGCCCGCCGCACGACCGTCGTCGTGCTCGTGATGATCAGCGTGTTCTACATGGTGTCGAGCACGCTCGGGCTCGTCGCCCGGGTGGTGGCGCCCGACCTCGCGGCGCCCGGCGTCGCCGACACGGTGGTGCTCACCCTGCCGACCCGACTCGTGCCGGGCCTCGGCGGCGAGCTGCTCGCGGCGCTCGTCGTCGCCGGCGCGTTCGCGGCGTTCCTCGGCACGTCGTCGGGGCTGGTCGTGGCGCTCGCCGGCGTCGTGAGCCAGGACCTGTTCGGCGGGACCGTGCGCTCGTTCCGGTGGTCCGCCGTCGCGTGCACGCTCATCCCGCTCGCGTTCGCGCTCGTCGCCATCCCGCAGGGCCTCGTGACGAGCGTCGGGACGGTGTTCGTCTTCGCCGCCTCCGCGCTGTCGCCGGTGATCCTGCTCGGCGTGTGGTGGCGCCGCCTCACCGCGCGCGGCGCCGTGGCGGGGATGGTCGTGGGCTCCGTCCTGTGCGCGACGGCGCTGCTCGCCTCGTCCGCGCTCGTCGCCGCGGGCTACGGGACGGTCTCGTCAGGCGCGACGGCGGACGGCGTCCCCGGCGTCGTGCGCGCGCTGCTCGCCCAGCCCGCGGCCTGGACCATCCCGCTCGCGACCGCGACCGTCGTCGTCGTGTCGCTGCTCGACCGGCACGGCCCGCCGCTACGCACCGACCGGTTCCTGCAGCGCCTGCACGTGCCGGAGCGCCGCCGGCCGTGACCCCCGGCAGACAGGCAGGGTGAGGACGCGAGCACCGGAACACGTAGAAGGGCCGGGAATCTGTAGCGTGGAGGGCATGAAATTTGTAGCGTAAGAGTCCTGAAATCTGTAGCGTAGGAGGCCGACGAGCCTCCTGGTCGGTTCTCTACCGGGGCCGGGAGCACGCGAGCACCAGGGAGCCGATCAGTGATGGACTACCGCAGGCGCGTCATCGACGACGTGCTCGACGAGCTGGTCGCAGAGCTGCCGACGATCGAGCTCCACGGGCCGAAAGGCGTGGGGAAGACAGCCACCGCGCAACAACGCGCCCGCACGGTGATGCGCCTGGACGATCCTCGCGAACGTGAGTTGTTCGCCAGCGACCCGGCACGAATCCGCGCCGTAGAGCACCCGCTGCTCGTGGACGAGTGGCAGCGGGTCCCGGAGTCGTGGGACGTGGTTCGACGAGCGGTCGACGACGGCATCGGGACCTACCTGCTGACCGGCAGCTCCGTCCCCCTCGAAGCACCCGTCCACTCCGGGGCAGGCCGGTTCGTCACGTTTCGCATGCGTCCCATGAGCCTCCTGGAGCGAGGGTTTGCAGAACCCACCGTCAGCCTCGGCGACCTGCTGGACGGGTCTCGGCCCGAGATCACCGGGTCGTCGAGACGCGGCACACGTGACTACGTCGACGAGATCGTGCGTTCCGGGTTCCCGGACATCCACGCCCTCGCGCCGCGAGCCCGTCGGCACCGGCTCGAGGGATACGTGGACCTGATCGTCACGAGGGCGTTCCCCGAGCAAGGACTCGTCGTGCGTCGCCCGGGCGTCCTGCGCGCGTGGCTCACGGCCTATGCAGCCGCGACGTCGACGACTGCGACCTACCAACGGATCCTTGACGCCGCCACACCCGGCCTCTCCGAGAAGCCCGCTCGGAGCACCGTGACCGCGTACCGCGACGTGCTTGAACAGCTCTGGATGCTCGATCCCGTCGAAGCGTGGCTCCCAGGCAGGAATCACCTCACCCGGCTCGCGCGCGGACCCAAGCACCAGCTCGCGGACCCCGGTCTCGCCGCTCATCTGCTCGGTGCAGACCAGTCCGCGCTTCTCGGGGGCAGCGACGGCCCGGTCCCCAACCTGCGCGACGGGACCTTGCTCGGATCGCTGTTCGAGCACCTCGTCACTCTGGACGTCCAGGTCTATGCCGAACGGTCCGAAGCACGGGTACGTCACCTCCGGACGGCTGACGGCGCGCACGAGGTCGACATCATCGTCGAGCGTCCGGACGGCCGGGTCCTGGCGATCGAGGTCAAGCTCGCGACCACGGTCACCGACCACGACGTCCGGCACCTCGCATGGCTCCGCGACAGGATCGGCGCCGACCTCCTCGACGCGGCCGTCGTCACGCCCGGGCCCCACGCCTATCGGCGGCGGGACGGGATCGCCGTCGTACCGGCCGCGCTGCTGGGTCCTTGACCGTCACGATCGGTGACCTGGCGGGGGGGCGACGACCACGGCCCCCGACCTCGGCCTCGCGTGACGCCCGTCACGGCAGGAGCCAAGCGCCGTCTGAACACGTGACGGGGTGGGCCCGCACGTGGGAGGACGGGACATGGAACTGGCACGCTCGACGACGGCTGCGCTCCCGACGATCTGGGGGTACGCCACGCTCACCACGACGCGCCACCGAGCGCTGCCGTGCGCCACCACCCAGCGGGTGGACACCGTGCTGGCGCCCGTGCTCACGCCCGACGAGCTGGAGGACCTGCACGATCGTCTCGACGCCCGGCCTCGCAGGTGGTGGGGCCGTACCCCACTGCTCCTCGGCGCGAGCCGCTCGGCACGCCATGCCCTCTCGCACGCGATCGACGTCCGGACGACGACCGTGCTGCAGTGCCCACCGGACCACCCCGGTCACGGCTCTCCGGTGGCCCGCCTCCTGCGAACCATGGTCGTCGTGGAGGCCGCCCCGCTCACCGTGACGGGCGAGGCCCTCGCGCGCGAGCTGCTCTGGGCGGGCCTGTGTGCCGCACGCGTGGGCGAGACGGACAGCGTCCTCAGGGCCGCCGGTGCACTCCGCGGGCTGACCGCGGCGAACCGGCCGGACCTGCGCAGCCTCGCGGAGGACTCGTGAAGCCCTGCTCGGGCCGGTTCGGCCGTGTTCGCCCGATCTCATCCCACTCATCACCCTCGTCCGACCGGTCGCAACGAGCGCGGGCGACGTCTGATGTGGAGCGGGGGGTCGACCGGAGAGAGGCGGACGGGCGTGGATGACTTCGTGCACGAGATCGGGGCGTACGTGAACCGGGTGGAGCGCCTGCACTGGCGGCGTACCGGCCTGTTCAGCAGGACGGTCGTCGACGCTATCGTGCCGCTGTGCCAGGCCTACGCGGCCGGAGCGGACGCGGCCCTTCTCTACCTGGCCGTGCAGGACCTGTGCGCGACGCTCCGCGCGCTCGGCGTCCCACCGGGCTGCCGGGCGCGCGCTGCGGCGGCAGTGGCCGACGACCTCGATCTCGCACTGCTCGCGTGGCTTCCCCAGCCCGATCTCGGGGTACGAGACCCGCTGCTCGCGCGAGCCTTCCGCTCGGCCGAGCCGCTCGACCGAGACGACCTCGACCCCGTGCCCGCCACGGCCGTAGGAGCCGCCGCATGATCGCACGACGACGCGCGGCCGCGGGCCGCGACGAGGGCGAACGGCCGTCACTGCTCACCCCGGCCGAGGTGGCGGCTCTCTTCCGGGTCGACCCAAAGACCGTCACCCGCTGGGCCCAGGCGGGCAAGATCACGTCCGTCCGGACGCTCGGTGGCCACCGACGCTTCGACGCCGACGAGATCGAGCGCCTGATCGAATCCGCACGCACCGGCCGGACGAGCGAGACACCGTCGTGACGGGATCGCGACTCGGCACATGGCTCGCAGCCGCCGTCTGCGCGGCGGGTCTCTGCTGCGTCGCGGCCTCCCTGCTGCTCGCGCTGGGCAGCTGAAGAAGCTCAGAGGCCCTGCGGGGCCTCCCCAGCTTCACGGACGGCCGCGAGATGCGCGTCCGTCCCACCGCGCCCTGTCCGCGGGTTCGAGCGACGCCCGGTGGCTCCCTGCGTGACGGGGGCGCGGCACGCTACCGACAAGCTTCACCTGCCAGTTCACCCACGGTGGTCCGCCATGACCGTCCGCTTCACCAGTCTGTCTTCACAGAGAGGCACGCCTCGGGGGCCTCTGCGGACGAGGAGCAGACCATGACGCATCCCACGCTGTGGGACCAGCTCGAGGAGATGGCCGCCGGGAGTCCGCTCCCCCCACCCCCTCCGCACCATCGTCGCGCCGCCACCGGACCGGGCTCCGGGCGTGGTGCGGTGTCGTCGGTCGTGGGTGTTCTCGGGGAGCTGCTCATCACGCTCGGGATCGTGCTGGGCCTGTACGTGGTGTGGCAGCTGTGGTGGACGGACGTGCAGGCGGACCGGGTGCAGGCGCAGGTGTTGGAGGAGATGGGTGCGCCCACGCCGGACGCGGGCGACGTCGCGACGACCGTCCGGCGGGACGAGCCTCCGGTCATGGAGGCGCTGGCGCTGGGCGAGGTGTGGGGCACGCTGTACGTGCCGCGGTGGGACGGGAAGATGATGCCGATCGCGGAGGGGACGGACAAGCGGACGATCCTCGACCAGGGCCAGGCGGGCCACTACGCGGAGACGGTCATGCCGGGCGACGTCGGGAACTTCTCCCTCGCGGGCCACCGGCAGACGTACGGCAAGATCTTCCACGACGTGGAGGAGCTGCAGGTCGGCGACCCGATCGTCGTGGAGGCCGGTGGGATCTGGTACGTGTACCGGGTGGACCACCTGCAGGCGGTCAAGCCTGACCAGGTGGAGGCCGTGGCCCCGGTGCCGTGGCAGCCGGGCGTCGAGCCCACGGAGCGGTATCTGACGTTGACGACGTGCCATCCGATCGGGTTGAACTCGCTCGTGGCCCGGTTCATCGTGAATGCGAAGCTCGACTACTGGATGCCGGTCGAGGACGGCACGCCGCCGGACCTGGTCGGTCAGGCGGCGCCTGCTGCCGAAGGGAGCGCGTGATGTACGGGGCGCTGTGGCGCGTGCTGCCCGGGCCCGCGTGGGTCCGGGCGGGGATCCTGCTCGTCCTGCTGGCCGCCGTCGTGCTCGCGTGCTTCGAGTGGCTCTTCCCGCTCCTGTCGGAGTACATGCCGTTCAACGACCCCAACATCCAGACCGACGCCGCCGACTGAGCGGATCCGGCTTCTCGTGGCGGCTCCGAGCGCGTCGAGGACCGCGGCGCAAGCGGGGGGGCGTCCGTCCTTCACTGCTCGGGCAGCGGAACGCTCCCGAGAAGATCGTCGATCTCGAGCTCTACCGGCGCACCCCCGGCACCGGGCATCTCCGCCACGGGGTCGGCCACCACGACGTCGTACCCCTCCTCCCGGAGGACACGGCGGACCTGCGCGAGGTCTGCCTCCGGGAGGACCAGCCAGTCGGGATCCTCGAGCGGCGCACAGACCACCTGGTGATCGGCGTCCAACGTCGTGCGCAGCTCCTGGAGCCACTCCACGCGCACCGGGCAGTACCCGTCGTCTGCTGCGGCGTCGGCCTCCGTGTCCCACACGCTCGCGCTCAGCGGCATGACGACCACGGCCGTCCCCGCTGCCCAGATCGCCACGCTCTCCCGCACCGTCACGTGCTTCTCCTCAGGCACATTCCATCCACCCCTGTCCAACCGTTCCGTTCCGGAGGACGACTCGTGTCGCCTCCGTCCTCACGTGGCCCGACGTGTGATGGTGCCGCATCCCGGCACCGTCCCTCGCCCCGCCTCATGCACCCGCCGTTCGGCTCTCGTCCGACCCCCAACACCCTGACCAGCCTCGACACCGCACGAGAGCATCCCTGCCTCACCCCTTCCGGGCATGTTGAATCACCCTCTCGATCACCACCTCGATCCGCGACACGATGTGCACCGTCTCGCATCTCAGTGGGTGAAGTCACACACGACCTGCCTCGTCGGGGCGGCGGCGCGGCCACGACGAGCATCTGAGGACGGGGCACCACGGATGGACCTGAGCACTACCGACGAGCAGACGACGACCGGGCGCCGGTATGCACCGCGCCACCTCGACACGGGCGATACCGACACCGTGCTCTGCGAGCGTGCACGCGAGGGAGACCAGGAGGCGGTCGCCGAGCTCTGGCGCAGGCACTACCCGTACGCCCTGGTGGTCGCCCGCCGCTACACCCGCTCCCAGTGGGAAGCGGACGACCTCGCGGCGGAGGCCTTCACCCGCATCCTCATCCTCTTCCGACGCGGTCAGGGACCCGTCGAGTACGCACGGACCTACATCGCCCGGGCCGTGCGCAACGCCGCCACCGACCGTTCTCGACGCAAGACGCTCCCGACGGTGGAGATCGACGAGGCCGTCGACGTCCCCTCGGCCTACGACCTCGGTTCGCACGCGACGAGCTCGGTGGAGCTGGACGAGGCCGTGGAGGGCATGTCCGGCTGCTCGGAACGCCAGCGCTACGTCCTCTGGCAGGTCGCCATGGCCGGACGGACCGTGGCAGAGCTCGCGACCGAGCTCGACACGACTCCGAACGCCGTCTCCGCGCTCCTCGTCCGCGCTCGTGCGACGGTGCGTCGCACGATGGACGCGAACCGGGAGGCGCGCCGCACGGCCGCGCGACTGCGAGGCGCGGAGGCGGCCGGCCTCTGAGCCGGCACCAGCGCTATCCCGCGGGCGGCGGAGACGATCTGCCGCCCGCGTGACTCACCACCGTCCGATAGACCCGCAGTCTCTCCACCTGGAGCTCGGCGAACAGCGGCGCGTCGACCTCGTCCGCCGGCACCGCGAGGAGCCGCTCGAGGATCTCCCGCTGCGCCGCGTCGAGCTCGTCCAGGCGACGCCGGTCTGCCGAGGTGAGGAGAGGCCACGTCTCCGTGTAGGTAGGAAGGTCCGCCGTCATCGGTCGTTCTCCCGCGGGGACCCGCTGCGCACGACATCGAGCAGGTCGCCCGCCGTGTAGAGCGCGCGCCCGTCCGATGCTCGCAGGGTGCGCAACGCACCGCGTCGACCGAGCTCGACGAGGACGGTCTCGTCCACGCCGAACAGCCGGGACGCGGTCGAGGACGTCAGCAGACCGCAGTCCGGGTCGGCAGGATCGCTCGTCGCTCCCCAGAGCGTCATCGCGACCACTACCTACGAGACCAGGATCTCGGCGCGGTCCGCCGCCCCGGCATCGGTGGCCGCTCCACGCGCTGTGAGCATCGCTCGTAGCGCGATCACCGTACGCTCGGCCGCCCTACCGTCCCCGAACGGGTTCTCGGCACGAGCCATGCGGGCGTGGAACTGCTCGTTCGTGAGCAGCTCGCGCAACGTGCGCACGATGCGGTTCTGGTCCGTGCCGACGAGGACCGCGCCGCCGGCCTGGACGACCTCGGGCCGCTCCGTCGTGTCCCTCGTGACGATCACGGGCACGTCGACCGCCGGCGCCTCCTCCTGGATCCCACCCGAGTCCGTGACCACGACGGTCGAGTGCGCGAGCAGATGACAGAACGGCGCGTAGTCCATGGGCTCGGTCAGGTGGACGTTCGGCACCTCGGACAAGATCGGGACGACGACGTCTCGCACGAGCGGGTTGCGATGCATCGGGAGGACCACGAGAACGTCCGGGTAGAGGTTGGCGACGCGGACCAACGCCCCCGCGACCTCCCCGATCCCCGCACCCCACGACTCACGACGATGCGCAGTGACGAGCACAATACGGCGCCCCTGGGACACGGCCACATCGATCACCGGGTCGCCCGTCGAGCCCTGCCGCTCGACCGTACGCAGCAGGGCGTCGATCACGGTGTTGCCCGTGACGACGACCTTCTCGCGCGGCACGTTCTCGACGTAGAGGTTGTGGGCCGCAGCCTCGGTCGGGGCGCAGTGCAGTGCCGCGACCGACCCCACGAACTTTCGGTTTCCCTCTTCAGGGAACGGCGAGTACACGTCACCGGTCCGCAGGCCAGCCTCGACGTGCACGACCGGGATCTGGCGGTGGTACGCGGCGAGCGCCCCCGCGAAGGCGGTGCTCGTATCCCCCTGCACCACGACCGCGTCGACCGGGTGACGGTCCAGGTAAGCACCGAAACCCTGGAGAGCGCCGGCCACGACGTCGTCAAGCGACTGACCGTGCCGCAAGAGCCCCAGATCGTGGTCCGGAACGATCCCAAACAGGTCGTTCACCTGGTCGAGCATCTCGCGATGCTGACCCGACGTGACCACGACGGGCGTCAGATCACGAGACGCCCGCAACGCCGCCACCACGGGCGCCATCTTCACCGCCTCGGGCCTCGTCCCGTAGAGCACGGCGATCCTGCGCCGGCTGCCATCAGTGCTCATCGTCTTGCTCCTCGTCATCGTCCCGGAACGCCCCGTGCAGCGGGACAGACGAGAACGACCGAGCGCAATGACGGGGGGATGCCGTGCCGATACAGGCCGGGCTCGGTCGATGGGCTCACCCTGCGGTTCACACCGTCAGACCCACCCCCGACCCACCGTCTACCCCAGAGCAAGCCCAACCCGGTCACGGCACACACGCGCCCACAGACCGGCACACGGAAAGGGAAAAGACATGTCTTTTG